>JAOAHD010000020.1 GCA_026415395.1 Candidatus Binatia bacterium
GTAGCTCAGCTGGATAGAGCAACGGCCTTCTAAGCCGTGGGTCAGGGGTTCGAATCCCTTCTGGCGCGCTCTTGCGTGGGTAGGCCTTGCGAGCATGTGGTGGTTTGCGTATCCGTGCTTTACTCGGCAGCCCAACAGCACTTTCGGTGAGTGTAGCTCAACTGGCAGAGCACCGGACTGTGGCTCCGGGGGTTGAGGGTTCGAGCCCCTTCACTCACCCTACTTAAGATTGTGCCGAGGAACAGCGGGCGCCGCGGGCTCTGCCGGCGAGTCCACTCTCCGGTCACCGCTACGAGCTTCGCCAGTGCCTACCTGGAGTGCGCCTCGCCCCAGGGGTCGTACGTACCGAAATACCACAGGTGGCCTTCGGGATCGCGACAACTGAAGCCGCGGCCCCCATAGGCTTCGTCGTGGAGCGGGATCACGATTTCCGCCCCAGCGGCCTGAGCCCGGGCGTACAAGCTGTCCGCATCGTTCACAACTACGTACGGGGCTTGTGTTTCGCCCCCAACCTGATCAGGCTGCTTCATGAACCGGTTGAAATCGCTGTGGGCGTCGGAAGCTGGTCCGAGCATGACCATCCCGTTGCCGAACCGGAGCTGGGCATGAACGATCTTGCCCTCTTCATCTTCCGCGACCAAGTGGCGCTCGAACCCGAAGGCAGCACACAACCAGGAAATCGCGGCGGCTACATCCCGGTAGCGAAGACATGGAATCACGGTCGCAACGGTGCTTTTCGCGCAGGGTGTCATTGGCCCCTTCCGACAGTTCGCCTACGTGGCCGGGCCAACCAAAGCAACCGGGAGCGAAAATTTTTTGTGCGGCCGCCGGCCCGTGCAAGGGTAGGCCTGCTGGCAGGGGCACAAGCCGTCGCTGCTCAAGCAACGCTCCAGTGAATCGCGCTGCCTCCGCCGCTGGATCGTAACAGCACACGTAGCCGAGCCGAACGTGTCACTGTAAATGCGCGGCAAGTTCGGGGTGAACCCGCCGGATGGCAGCGAGCGCACGACGCACCGCCTTGCTGACCGCTGCTCGTGCGCACTCCGCCGGCGTGACCCACCGGCCACTTACCTCGGCCAAAGCCCGCAGAACGAGCTGCCGCTGCTCGCGGAGGGCGGTGGCTCGGCCGACATCTTGATTGCCCAGGGTTTGCTCCAGCTCGTCGTCAAGTGCAGCCAGCATCGCACGCATTTCCTTCAGCCTCTCTAAGCCCTGCCAAGTTCGTGCACGCCGATGACAGCCGGGAGCCGCGACATTCGCTTCCGCCATGCCGCCAATCAGCTCGAGGGCGGGGATTTCTCGACCGGAAGCCTCCAAAAGTGCGCGCAAGTAACCGAGACCCAAGCGATGTTTGAGTCGAACCACTTTGCCTTTGTAGGCCAACGTCCAGTATTCACCTTCGCGGCGAAACACTGCTGTTGCTGCAAAAGCATACGCCTTGCTTCGCGTGCTGACTCGCGGGAGCCCGGCCAGCTCTCGTTCCAAAGCATTGGCCCAAGCAGTCAAGACCTGCGCCTGCTTCCGCAGCACTTCCACGAGCTCTTCCAAGTTCAAACTCGGCGGTCGGATTCCACACCCGCAATCCTCGGTCGCGTACTGCACCCTCGGCAGACTCGCTGCGGCTTTCACCTGGGCTCGGCGCGGGCCCGGAATTTCGCGCCCAGACGCAGGCGTGGCCGGCTTCATGCTCCGCACCCTCCCAATAAACGCACCACCGCGGTAACGATTTCGTCGATGGTCACCGCGTTGTCCCCGGAAGCATCGGCTGCCAAGCACCACGTCGGGGGAGCTTGCTCCTATAGCACATTGGCGGCCCGCAAAACCTCATCCACCGTTACCGACCCATCGCCGTCGCAATCTCGCGCGCAGGGTTCCACCGCCGGGCATGCACCGCTCAGCACCGTCAATGGATGCGTTGATGCAGAGGCTCGCGTTTGGCCGAGCTGCACCAACGAGTCGGACTCCCACACTGCCAAACTTCCCACCGGTGGGTCGAATAACGAACCTGCCACCCACTCCCCATCAGGGCTCATGGTGAGCCCCATCAGCGCTGAGGGTGTAGAACGGGACGCAAAAATTGCCCCGTCGGGAAGCGACATGAGGAGCAAAGAAGTGTCGCCTTCGCTGCCGCGGGTGACGTACACGGAGGACCCCCCGAGGGGGATGGCCCAAGACCAGCGCCCTCCCAGGCAACGCTATCGACCCGAGATGAACCGCCCTGGCGCCGTCGACAACCTCAACCCCGTTAGCACGCTGCCTCAAGTAAACCAGTTCGGCAGGACCGACGCCCACGATCTCGTACGGAGCAGGGTACTCGGGTCCGGCCGCGGCCAGCAACTGCACAGTGGCTACTAGTCGAGCGGACTCGGCGTCGACGATGGCGAGTCCATACTCCTCGAGCCCGTTACCGGCGGGTGCCCGATAAGTCGCGTAAACCCGCGGCCCACCCGGAGACGACGCGATCGACCTCGCCATGCCCGGCAGAGTTACCGGGCCGTGCAGCGCGCTGGCGTCTAAGTCATACAACAGCACCGACGCCTCTAGAGTCACAGCCGCAAGCCAGCGCCCACCCGCGACAAGGGCCAACCCTGTGGCGCCAAACGGCAATCGCACTACGGACCGCGCCTGCTGCACGTCGATGACCCAAACCGCGCTCGCGTCCACTGCCACTCCAGCCTGACCGAGCACCCGCACGCTAGCAGCTGGGCGAAACACCCGCTGCACTGCACAGTACAGCAGCGGTCCCCGCTCCCCACCCACGCAAGGCCCGACGCTGAAATCCCATGATGGTGCCACGGGGATCCGATGACGAAACCGGCCCGCAGGCAAGTCCACACCCGTCACCGTTCCTCCGATGTCATCGACAGCGTACCCACAAAACTCCGCAGCCCTCGCGGGTACGACAACGGCAAGGACCAAAGAGAGCAGCAAGCCGGAAAGGTACCCGCCCAGCTCGCGCGCCGTTTTTCCGCCGATTGTGCCTCTCGTTACCCGTACCGCGGGGTCCATGCCGCTCTCCCGCGTTTGTTTCAAAACAATTTTAGTTTTTTTATTGCACTAGAAAAGTCAAGCGAAGATCCTCGTGCCCTGCTCCCTGGGTCCACCGAGCCTCTTCACAATCGGGCTCACGTCAACCCGCTCGCCCCGAAAGCGCATCCAAAGAGGGCAATGTTAACGCCAGTCACCAGCTCCTCGATGGTGACCTCGCCGTCTTCCGCAGCATCGAACCGCGGGCACTGCGCAAGTGGCAATGCCCCCGGCGCGATGCCCACCCCTGTCTCGAGTTCCTCGGTAACGACGCGGCCGTCGGCGTTGCAGTTACCGACAGAATTCGGCCATGTGAGCGAAGCAGCGTCCAGGTTCAGCCGGGGAAATGTATAGCCGTTGCGTGAATCGAAAATCGGTGTGCCCGTTCTGAGCACCCGTGCGATCGTGCAGTCAGCAGAGTCCGATGTAAAACGGTCCTGCGTGCGCAGAGAAGCAATGGCACCAGCGACGTGAGGGGCGGCTTGCGAGGCACCCGCCATTCCGATCCCGGCAAATTCAATGACCACTCCTGGAGCAAGCAAGCTCAAAAAAGAAGCGCTGTTGGAAAAACACGCAACCTGGTCAGCCGTAACATCCACATCTTCGCACACCCGCGTCGCAAATCGAGCGAGCCGGCGATCGTACACCGCACCAACACGCACAACTCGCGGCACGCAGGCCGGGTCAGCAAGCCGGTCGCTCCACGCCTCGTTTCCGGAAGCGGCAACCACAATGCGACCTACGCGACGTGGCGCAGCTATAGGCGGCCGTAGGTCGCTGTCGGGAAAGAGAGTTGAGTTCGCCCCCTCAAAGCTGAGGTTTACGGCTACGATATTCTATTGGCGCCAGTTGTTGAGCACCCAGTTTAGGCCAGCGATGATATCCGGCGAAAACGCTAATGCGGAACCATCTACCTGCCTGAATACATCCACCCCGACGATGCCCGACTGCGGGGCAACCTGCCAAGAGATACCGGCCACGTTAGTGCCGTGAGATGGATCCTCGGGTTCACCACCGGCGGCGTCGTAGGATGCGACGATCGCACAATCGGGCGAGCCGACGCCGCTCGCGCACCCCGCACCGAATGCGAACAAGCCGTCGGGATCTCGCCACCGATGATCGATGCGCGTGTCCACCACGGCCACCCGCGCACCCTGGCCGGTAAACCCCCTGGTGAGGGCAGAGGGCTGACCGATCAAGGGCAGGCTTTGGAAGAGGGCAAGCTTGTACACCCTTGGATCTTGCACCGCTTTGACCTCGGGCAGGGACAAGAGGGTGGTGAGCGCGGCACTGTCCTGCAGATAAAGTTGAAGTTGGGGCACCCCACGGGGGTGGAAAGCAGGAGCGCAGCGCTGCCTGCGAGTGTCCGCAACACCGACTCCTGCAAGTCTGCCACTGCCGATTCGTATGCGATTTGCGCGGCGTCGCTATCCCACTCGTAACGAGCCAAATCGGCCACACGCTCGCGCGCAGCCCGTACCGCCGGGTAATCGTCAATCGTAACCATTACGGCTGCAGGGCTACCGCGGGCGAGGAGCTCACCCGCTCGCACCGGTGCAAACTTTTGCCGAGTTGCTCGAATCGACTGGAGGCGCCATGTGGCCACTGCTCCGCCAGGAAGGGTGAACTCACCGCTGACACCGTTCAAGCCGATGCCCCCACGGAGTCGCCCGGCGCGAGCAATTGTCCCCTGGTAAAACAGAAAACCTTTCTGGATTCCGCCAGCGCTCCACGTCGCGAGCAAGTTTCCCTTGGGGAAATCGGTGAGCCCGCGAAACCCGACTCGCCCACTGATTGCTCCAGTACCGTCGATTCCAAGCACGGCGTGCCACGTGCCCTGTTCTGCGCCACGGACCCACACACCTTCAGCCGCAAACTCCGAGGCCTCCCCCACGGCAACACCGCCAGCGAGGAGCAGGTTTATGGCCGCAAGAAGGTTTAGCGGGCGGCGAATCAACGGGTGCCCCCCAAAAGCCCACTGCTACCGCCGCGTTCGTGCACTGCGCGCGCCCGCGCCGACGAGCAAAGCGAGCAGCGCGAACCAAACAGCAGTGCCCCTGTTCGTCGGGTCGATCATGCAACCACCGCCGCCCGGCGGCTGCAACACGTGAACAACACCATCGTCGGCGCTAGCGGTGACGGTGACACCGTTTTGCGCGGCAGCGTCCGGGTCGATGACCCGCACCGGATACGTGCCCGGAGAAGCGCTCCCAGCGATACGCACGGTGCAGCGGAACAATTCCCCAGAGGGCAAATTCGGCTGTGCTCCGGAAAGATCGACAAACGGCGCCCGTACGGTGTCGCACTCGTCATCCTCGTACCGGCACCCGACCGGCCAAAACACAAATTGGCCAGGGGTCGATACGGCTTCGTGCGCGCTACAGTCGGGCCGTCCGTCACTGTTGGCCACGACATTCACATTCCTAGGATCGGAAAAAAAGAGTGCGAGACCCACGGAAGAAGGGGCGGCACCGTTCGCGCCGTGGGACACCGACAAGGGAACAGTCCACCCCGGGTAGCCGCTAGTCTCTGCCGCGTCGACCAACACCTGGGCCAAACAACGAGGCACGGCCAAAACCACGACCATGGCCGCAACGCCAAGCCGACCCCACTGACGACAGCGAGCCATCCTTCACCTCCTGTGCCGCAGGACATTCGTTCCACCCACTATTGTGGGACTTCTCTCGGCACGGCTGGGACATCGTAGGGACCGGCACAGCGAAGTCCACCAGGAACTCCCACTCAGCGTGCAGCGTGCGCGGTGACCTTATGCAGCACGCGCTCAAGTCTTTCGGTGCGGCGCTGTTAGCGGTTGTTGGGCGACCGCAAGCCACGTCAATCGCGCTCGCACTCCTACCGCTCGGCACCGGCTGGCCGCTCGCGTGCCAAGCCTCCCAGGTAGCGGCTAGCCTTGAACGGAGGGCCCCAGTTCACCGGTTTCTCCGCGCGAATCCGCGCGGCGCTGGCATCATTCGTGTACGCTCCGCCTTGAACCCAGCCCAACCACACCTTGGGTTGCGCGAAAGGGGGCTCACCGATACCAAATGACGCCATGTCGCACGATAACGGCTTCAAACGCTTTCAAGGAACTCCGGGTTATATCGCTTCAGCGGCGTTGGTGGATGCAGTCAACTGCGCCATCGCCCTCGAGCGGCCACTGCTCATCAAAGGGGAGCCCGGTACCGGCAAAACCGTACTCGCCCGCCACGTGGCGGAAGGGCTCGGACTCAAAATGCTCTCGTGGCACATCAAGTCCACGAGCAAAGCAGCGGAGGGGCTATACGTGTACGACACGGTGCAACGGCTCAACGATAGCCGCTTTGGCACGGGGGATGTGTCCGACATCCGCCGCTACATCAAGTTGGGGCCCTTAGGGCAGGCCTTCGCTTCGCCCGAGCGCGTCGTGCTCCTCATCGATGAAATCGACAAGGCTGACCTGGAATTCCCCAACGACCTGCTGCGCGAGCTCGACGAAATGCGCTTCACCATCGTGGAAACCGGCGAGGAAATTGTCGCGCGGCACCGACCGATCGTGATCATCACGTCGAACAACGAAAAGGAACTGCCGGATGCCTTTCTCCGCCGCTGCATTTTCTACTACATCGAGTTTCCCGACCCAGCACTGATGCGGCGCATCGTGGCCGTGCACCATCCTCATCTCGATGCCAAGCTGCTCGATCAGGTGCTCATCAAGTTTTACTGGCTGCGAGAGCAACCGGAATTGCGCAAAAAGCCTTCCACTTCGGAGCTCATTGATTGGATTGCCGCGCTCGTACGTGCAGGGGTGAGCATCGAGAAAGTCGAGCAGCATATTCCGTTTGTCGGTGCGCTGCTTAAGAAGGAGCAAGATGTCGACGCATTGCTGCGTTACGATGCGGCTGGGGGTCGCTTCCCCAAGTCTTGGGCTGAACTTGGGCCGCGATACAACCAATAGCCAACGTTGGCGAGCGAGTGGCTGACATGTTTCTCGACCTGTTTTACGGCTTGCGGGAAGAAGGAGTGCCAGTGGGCATTCAGGAATGGATGACCTTCCTCGAAGCCTTGGAGAAAGGTTTGCACGGGTCGAGTTTGCTTGGCTTTTACCAGCTAGGGCGCGCTTGCTTAATCAAGAGCGAAACATTCTTCGACGCATACGATCGCGTCTTTGCGCGTGTTTTTCGCGGTGTGGAAGGCTCGCTCGGCGACGAAGTGGTTGAGAAAGTTCTCGAGTGGCTGCGCAACCCGAAAAATTTCCCCAACCTCACGCCCGAGCAGCTCGCGGAACTCGAGCGCCTAAGCCATCACGAACTCATGCGCCGTTTCTTGGAAACCCTTGAGAAGCAAACCGAGCGACACGACGGGGGCGACAAGTGGATTGGCACTGGTGGGCGCTCGCCCTACGGGCACTCTGGCCAGCATCCTACCGGCATTCGAGTGGGTGGTCCGCCGCGCAGTCGCTCGGCAATGAAAGTGGCCGAAGAGCGGCGGTTCCGCGATTACCGTACAGACGTGAGCCTCGACGTGCGCCAAATGCGGGTAGCGCTCCGTCGCTTGCGGCAGCTTACCCGCACTGGCGAGGCCACCGAGCTCGATCTCGACCGTACCGTCGACGAAACTTGCCGTAACGCTGGCGAGATCGAACTTATCTTCCGCCCGCCGCGGCGTAACGATGTGCGCTTGCTCTTGCTGATGGATGTCGGCGGGACCATGGATCCGTACTTCGAACCGGTAAGCCAGTTGCTGACCGCGCTGCATGAAGAGCGGGGGTTGCGTGCCTTCGAGGCGTACTATTTCCACAACTGCATTTACGACCACGTCTACACCCGGGCACGGATGTTTCGCAGCGACGCTGTCCCCACGGGCGACTTGCTCCGACGTTTGGACTCGCGCTGGAAGGTGATGCTCGTGGGCGACGCAGCCATGCATCCAGCCGAGCTGCTCGAGCCATTCGGGAACATCGACCCGCGCCGGGTGTCGGCAACGCCAGGAATTGTGTGGCTCCAACGCATTGCCTCGCACTTCGATCGTGCGGTGTGGGTGAACCCGGAAAAGCCTGCATATTGGGAAGCCGACACTTGTCGCATCATCCGCAAGCTGTTCCCCATGTTTTACCTGAGCGTTGACGGGCTTACGGAAGCGGTGCAAGCTCTAGTTGGCGCGCGCACGCACGCCCCGAGCCATGCTTGAGCATTGTCCCCGTTTTGGTCGTAAGGAGGTGGAGTGATGAAACTGTCGAGCGAAAGCTTCGTGGACGGTGGGCGCATCCCGGAGCGCTGTGCCTTCGGGAAATACCACCCGCAGACACACGTCGAGCTGAGCGACAATAAAAACCCGCACTTGGCATGGTCGGATCTACCCGCTGGGACAAAGTCGCTGGTGCTGCTCTGCCATGACTCCGACGTGCCGAGCCGGGCGGACGACGTGAACAAGGAAGGTGTCGTGGTCCCTGCAACCTTGCCGCGAGTGGATTTCTTCCACTGGGTCCTCGTGGACCTCGCGCCGAGCATCAGCAAGATTGCCGAAGGCGAGTTTTCCAACGGGATCGTGCCGCGCGGAAAGCCCGGGCCTGAAGGGCCGCGGGGCACGCGCCAGGGGATCAACGACTTCACGAACTGGTTCGCCAACGATCCGCAAATGGCCGGCGATTACTACGGGTACGACGGGCCCTGCCCCCCGTGGAACGACGAGATCGTGCACCACTATCACTTCACGCTGTACGCCACCGACTTTGACCGCTTTCCGCTTTCCGGCAGGTTCACGGGAGGTGAGGTCCTCCGCGCCTTGCAAGGGCACGTGCTTGCCCAAGCGCGCATCACCGGCCTCTACGCAATCAACCCAAACGCGCGCTGATATCCCGCGAACCCGGGGGGCGCACCCGCAGGTTCCACCGGCTGGCGAACCCAGACAGTTCGAGCGGGAGGTGACCGTGCGGTCGCCCGCGCCCAAGGGAGTGCTCACCGCACGCCACGCCCTGGCATGTCTGCCGCCGTTACCGAGGGTGCAACGCCAAACCACACCGCGTACAGGGCGGGCAGGAGCAGCAGCGTGATGATGGTGCCGGCGGTCACACCGCCCATGAGGGCAATAGCCATCGGCCCCCAAAACGTGTCGGTCGCAAGCGGGATAAAGGCGAGCACGGCTGCGGCAGCGGTGAGCACCACTGGCCGCACCCGCCGCACTGTGGCTTCCACGATGGCATCGCGCGCGGGCAGGCCAGCCTCGAGATTGTCGTCCACCTGCTTGGCCAAAATTAGGGTGTTCCGCATGAGAATCCCGGCAAGCCCAATCAACCCCAGCATGGCGACGAACCCTAAGGGCCTCTGCGCGACCAACAACGCAGGCACCGCCCCAATGATCCCGAGGGGCGCCGTGGCCACAACCAGTAGGGTGCCGCGAAACGTGCGCATCTGCAGCATGATGACCATGAGCATCAGCAGCAGCATGATGGGCTGCACGGCTTGAATGGAACGCTCGCCTTTTTGCGACTGCTCAACCGTGCCGCTGATGTCGATGCGATATCCGGTTGGCAGCCGCGCCCGCAGCGGCTCCAAAGTTTGCCAAATCTGCCAGGTCACATCGCTGGCCTGCGCACCCTGAACCTCGGCGTTCACGGCAATGAAGGGCACGCGATTGTACCGCTTTAACACCGGTTCCTCGAACTCCACCTCCAACTTGCCCACATGGGTGAGCGGCACCGTGCGTCCATCGCCGGTTTTGACCTGCAACGCATCCACCTGCCCATCGCCGCTGCCGCGCAAGAAAAGCGGCACGCCACGAATGTCCTCCCGCAACTCTGTGGCGGGAAAGCCGCCGAACTCGAATTGCAGTTGCTGAGCCAAATCGCGCGGGGTGAGTCCGATGGCGCGCAACCGCTCGCGGTCGATGCGCCAGCGCAGCACCGGAACCCGCTCCTGCCATTCGAGGTGAGGATCCACAACATGAGGATTTTGCGCGACGATGTTGCGCACCTCGCGCGCCCAGTGGCGGAGCTCCACGAGATCCGGTCCGAGCACGCGAAAACTCACGGGCCACTGCACTGGCGGACCGTACAGCAACGTGTGTGCGCGTACCCGGGCCTCCGGAAACTTGCCCTGTGCCACTGCGTCACGAATCGCGGCCAGCACCGCCTCACGCTCTCGCGCCGAACCGGTCACCGCCACCACCTTCGCAAACGCCGAATTCGGCATTTCCGGGTTCAACGAAATAAAAAACCGCGGTGCCCCTGCCCCGACGTACGCGGCCAAACTGCGCACCTCGCGCCGCTCAGCCAAAAACGCCTCCATACGCTTGGCCACCCGATCGGTAACTTCGATGCTCGTGCCTTGCGGCAGGTACAAGTCGACAATCACCTCCGCACGGTCTGAAGTCGGAAAGAACTGCCGCGGCACGGCTACGTTCAAAACCAGAATACTGGCGAGCAAAATCCCTAGGCTCACCAGCACCACGGTCCAGCGGTGCTGGACACACTGCTG
Organism: Candidatus Binatia bacterium; assembly: GCA_026415395.1. Classification (NCBI taxonomy): domain Bacteria; phylum Candidatus Binatota; class Binatia (SeqCode); species Binatia bacterium. The sequence goes on from JAOAHD010000020.1 coordinate 10,479, forward strand.
AACGGCCCGCCGCAGCCGCTGATACCGCGGGGTGGAGTACAACATGTCCTCGCTGATGCGCTCGCTGCGATAATCGGGCAACAACGCGACACCCAAATAAGGAGTAAACACCACCGCCACGAGCCACGAAACCAACAGGGCGTAAGCGAGCACCCAAAACATATTGCCCGCGTACTCACCCACTCCCGAGCGGGCAAAGCCAATCGGGAGAAAGCCGAGCGCGGTGACCACCGTTCCCGTCAGCATCGGCGCCGCCGTTACGGTCCAAGCATATGCCGCTGCAGTTGTCCGCTCCCATCCCTCTTCGAGCTTCACCACCATCATCTCGATGGCGATGATGGCGTCGTCCACGAGCAGCCCTAAAGCCACAATCAGCGCCCCGAGCGAAATCCGATCGAGATTGATCCCCGTCAGGCGCATGAGCAAAAAGGTGAGCCCGAGCGTCAGCGGCACGGCAATGCCAACCACGATTCCGGCACGAGGGCCGAGAGCCACGAGGCTCACGAGGGTCACTACCCCCACGGCAATGAAGAACTTCACTTGAAACAATTCGACCGCCGCGGCAATGGCGTGCGCCTGATTCGTCACCTCGTCGAGATGCAAGCCGAGCGGTAGCAACTCCCGCTGGTGGGCGAGAAAATCCCTGAGGCGCTCGCCGAGCTCGAGCCCGTTTTCGCCGCGGCGCATGACGACGCCGAGAAGCACGGCATCCTTGCCAAACGCGCGCACGAGGTACGAGGGCGGATCTTCGTATCCCCGATACACGTCGGCGATGTCGCCCAAGGTGATCAAACGGCCCCCCGCGCGCAGGGGCACGTTGCGTACGGAGTCGAGGTCCGCCAGGTCGGCGTCAACCCGAAACAACAAGCGCGGCCCTTGGATTTCGAATAAACCGGCCGGGACCAAGCGGTTATACGCTTCCACTGCATCCAAAACTTGCAGCGGCGAGAGCCCGAGCTGCGCCAGACGGGCGTTGTCGAAGCGAACGAATACGCGCTCCGGCCGCTCTCCAATCACGTGCACTTCTTCCACCCCGGGGATGGCGTTTAACCGATCGCGGATCTTTTCCGCTTCGCGGACCAGTTGGCGCGGCGCCAGCTCTGGCGCGGTCAGCGAGTAGAGCGCGAAGTACACGTCGGAAAACTCGTCGTTGACGAACGGACCAAGCACACCGGACGGGAGCCGGCTCGACTCGTCGAGCATCCGCTTCCGGACTTCATAAAACAAATCCGGAACCTTGGCCGATGGTGTGTAATCGTGGAACTCCACAACCATGTCGACACGGCCGGGCCGCGCCGTCGTCTCCACGCGGTAGAAATAGTCCACCCCTTGAATCCGTTTCTCGAGGCGGTCCGCCACCAACTCTTGCATTTGCTGCGCAGTGGCACCGGGCCACACTGCGGATACGACCAACGCACGCACGGTAAACGCTGGATCTTCTGCTCGCCCGAGGGACCAAAACGCCATTGCTCCGGCTACGGCAGTGACCAACAGGAAAAACAACGTCACCGAGCGCTCGCGCACCGCCAGCGCAGAAAGATTGAACCCAGCTCTACTCATGGTGCAATCCGAACCGCCTGGCCGGGCTGGAGCAGATGCACCCCCAGAGCGACGACCTGGGCGTCCGCAGGAAGACGATTTTCAATGAGGGCGTGCTCCCCCTCGAGCGAGTGCACGCGCACAGTTTCGAGCTGTACACGCCCATCGCGCACGATCCACACATGCGCCCCATCGCCGTTATCGAACAATGCGGATGCAGCGATGCGCTGGAGCGTTTGCTCCGCCTCACTAAAGACCAGCCGCACGGTAGCCCCGAGGGGCAGTTCCCGCGTGTCGCCTTGTAGGGCGAACCGGGCTCGCCAAGTGCGCGTTAGCGGATCTGCACTCCCAGCCACCTCCCGTAAGCGCGCCGGCCACTCGCGGGGATCGCCCCAAACCGTCGCGACCCCCTCGGCTGGCGGATCCGCATGCCGCGTTTCCGGCAAGTACACTTCCGCTTCCCGCGGGCCCTCCAGCGCAACCACGGCTACGGGCTGGCCCGGGGCTACCACTTGCCCAACCTCTGCATGAACTTCCGCCACGATTCCGGCCGCCGGGGCGGCAAGCTTGGTGTAGTCGAGCAGGTTGCGTGCCTGGGCCAGTTGGGCCTCGGCGACACGGAGCCGTTCCCGCGCCGCAGTCGCCGTGGTGGCGGCAAGCTCGTAACCCTGCTCGCTCACGAGCCGCTGCTCGCGCAACGCCGCGGCACGCACCCGCTCGCGCTCTGCATGTTCGGCCTCGGCCCGCGCCGCAACCACTTGCGCCTCAGCCGCCGCCACTCCTTGCCGGGCATCGTGGTCGTCGAGCTCGAACAACATCTCGCCCGCAGCCACCCGCCTCCCAGCCTCTACCCAGCGGCGGCGGATTTGCCCGCCAACGCGAAACGCCAAAGGAGCTTCCTCGCGTGCGCGAATTGTTCCCGACAAGCTCCAACTTGCAGAGGCAACTTGCTCCACCTTGGCCACCCGCACGAGTGGCGGCAGTTCCTGACGACCCGCTGGTGCCGATGGACGGCAGCCTGCAAAGAGCACGAGCGCCCACATTGCGGCGGCAAGCGCACTATGCCAGCAAACAGATCCTCTTCGCCGAAGCGTCATCGAGCCGTACATTATGTGAACGGAAGCGTTCAGTAAATGGCCGCGAGAACGAGAAAACAACCGCAGGCAGCGCGCACTACCCGCCGGCCGCGCGGGCGGCCGCGCGACGAGCGCAAGCGGAGCGACATCATTGCCGCGGCCCGGCGCATCTTTTTCGCCGCTGACCCCCGCAAGCTGCGCATGGAACGGATTGCCCGCGAGGCGGGAGTGTCGAAGGCCACGTTGTATGCCTACTTCCCCAACCTCACCGAACTGCTGCGCGCGGTCATCCAAGACCACCGTGCGAGCATGACCCGTGCGCTGGACCGGCTCCCGCAAACCACCTCTGACGTTCGGGCTTCTCTCGTCGAGTTCGGGACCCGCTTGGTCGAGTTCCTCACCAGCAGCGAAACCGTTGCGTTGCAACGCATGCTCGCTGCCGAGCCGTCTCTCCGCCAGCGCTTGGGCCGGTTGATTTACCGCGAAGGACCCGAAACGATGCGGACAAAAGTGGCACGCATTCTTTCTGCGGCCGAGGCCCGCGGGGACTTGCGCCCTCACGACAGCCAGCGAGCCGCCGAGCAGTTGCTCGGCATGTGGCAGGGAATCGTGAGCATCGGCCTTCTCATTGGCGGGCGCCCGGCGCCGAGCCGGAAGGAGCGCGAGCGGGCGGTCGAACACGCTGTCGATGTGTTGCTGCGCGCCTACGGGCCGTCGCCGAACGGCTGAGTGCGCAGCGCTACGAGGAGAAACGAGGAGGGCGACACTGCCCGCTCTTTTGCCGGAGCGAGGCAGCGCCAACGCACAAAACCAACAATGCGAGGGCTATTCCAGCAACGCCCGTGAGAACGGGCACGGTCGAGACCTCTGCCCTCTGGCATTCCCGCAAGAAGAGAGTGTTCTCCCTTTGGATGTTCAACTCCTGAAGGGTTGCATCGTCGGGAAGTTCCTGGCCACCAAAGACCAAGCATTGTTCGCTGACCGGGATGCCGATCCTATCCTGAATGAGCTGTTTTACGAAACCGATCGTGTCTGTCGGCTCAACTTCGAGGGTGATCGTCGTACCAGGAATGGTGCGGACGAAAATCTGCATGGCCAGGGTAGGTCGAGACATGACAAACAGCACGCATGCGGGCGCGAGGGACAAGATTCGCAAGCAAACCAGGATTTCCTTTATAGATTTGGTTCGGGCCCGTCTCACGGAATACCACCCGCTTCTAGACCGCCCGACCCCTACAACGTAAAAGCTCTGTTATGCAACTCTGCGCGGTAGGCGGTCTGCGTTCACAAGGCTCACCCCAGCTCGGGGCCTCGGCTTGGGCTTCGCAAAAAGATCCGGAGAGCGTCTCTGGATTGCCAGGCGGGCATCACCGGCGCCCGCCCGATTTTTCCGCGCACCAGGAGCGACTCCTTCTTCTCGGCCCCCAAAAAGCGGCGGAACAACAACTTCGCCGTGAGCAGAGCGGCGCTGATTTGGCCACCGCGTTAGGAGCCCTCTGCGCGGCGACCGCGGGCCGAGCGCCGCTCGAAGTTGGAGGCACCTCTCGGGCTACTCCCCAGCAAAGTGGGGTTTGAGCTTCTCGTAAATTGCCTGCAAGTGGTCCGGCATCACCTTTACACCCGCAAGCACCGGCATGAAGTTGGTGTCGCCAATCCAACGCGGGACGAGGTGCCAATGCAAGTGGTCAACGAAACCGGCACCAGCCGCTTGTCCGAGGTTGAGCCCAATGTTCATTCCTTCGGGCTTGTACACCTCCTGCAAAACGACAGCGGCGCGTTGTACGACCTTAAGGAGCTCGCAGGCTTCTTCTGCAGGCATCCCGGCGAAATCCGCAGTGTGCCGGCGCGGTGCCACCATCAGATGAGCCGTGGCATAGGGAAACTTGTTGAGCATGACCACGGCGGGCGAGGTGCTCAACACATATTGCTCGGCTGGATCGTTCGCATCGCGGGCACGGCAAAAGATGCAGGTGGGATCCTTGGGTCCACTCAGGTAAACGCCGCGCCAAGGAGCCCACAGGACTTCGACCACTTCCCCCTCTCCCTGATTCCGCGTGGGCAACCGCCGCTTACGCTTGTCCACCGTTCACCTTCGGTGTTCACATTCCGGCCCGCGCAACGCGCGCCCGCAGCAAGGGGCTGGTGCTAACTGTTCTCTGGCTTTTGCCCATCCACCCGCAAGCGCAGCTCCTTGCCGGCACGGAAAAACGGCAGTCGTTTCGGAGCAACACGGAAAGGCTGGCCGGTTTTTGGATTGCGGGCCTCGCGCCCGCGACGCTCGCGAAGCTGAAAGGTGCCGAACCCACGAATTTCGACCCGTCCATTTTTCTGGAGCGCCTCCACCATGCTGCGAAACACGGTGTGAACCACCACCTCCAAATCGCGGCGCGAGCAATACGGAAACCGGCGGCCAAGCTCTTCGACCAGCTCTCTCTTCGTCATACCGCCACTCTCCACCCAACGGCCGTTTAGGATTGCGGCGGTTCTTTCTTTTCCGTCTCTGCCCGCAACTGTTCGGCCATGATGTCCTGCAGAGAGAAGCGGCCCTGGTTGCGGTCGCGCTGCAGGTACGACTCCATTTCCATCCGCTCCTCCGTACGCCGCAACGCGCGGATACTCAGGCTAATCTTCCGATCCTTCGGATCCACCAACGTGACTTCCGCCTCGACCTCTTGGCCGGGCTGGAAGAGATCCTGCGGTCGATCCACCCGCTCATGGCTCAACTGAGAAACATGGATGAGTCCTTCGACGCCCTCTTCGAGCTCGACGAAGACACCAAAGTCGGTAACCGAGGTGACTTTGCCGCGCGCCCGACTACCCACGGGGTACCTCTGCGCCATGGTGTTCCAGGGATCCTCCGTGAGCTGTTTCACGCCGAGAGCAACCCGCTCGTGCTCAGGATCGATGCTCAACACTACCGCCTCGATCGTGTCCCCTTTTTTGTACAACTCAGAGGGATGCTTGATCTTCTTCGTCCAGTGCATGTCCGACACGTGGACCAGGCCATCGATGCCTTCAGCAATCCCCACGAACACGCCGAAGTCGGTAATGTGTTTCACGACGCCCGTGATGCGCGAGCCCACCGGATGGTTGATGCGGAGCAAGTCCCACGGATTAGGGACGGCCTGTTTCAAGCCGAGAGAGATCCGTCGATTTTCCTCATCGACGTCCAACACCACAACCTCGACTTCTTGGTTGGGCTCCACGACCTTCGAGGGATGAACCACACGCTTGGTCCACGACATCTCCGATACGTGCACTAATCCCTCGACCCCGGGCTCCAATTCCACGAAGGCACCGTAATCGGCGATGTTCACCACCCGGCCGCGAACCCGCGAACCTACAGGATAGCGCTCCGCCACTCCTTGCCACGGATCTGGCATGATTTGCTTCATGCCGAGCGACACCCGCCCGCGGTCCGGATCATATTTCAGCACTACGACCCGCACACGCTCGCCCACTTTCACCACATCCGACGGATGGTTCACCCGGCCCCAAGCCATGTCGGTGACGTGCAACAAGCCGTCGATGCCGCCGAGGTCCACAAAGGCTCCGTAGTCCGTGATGTTCTTGACCACGCCCTCGAGAATCACGCCCTCTTCGAGCACGGCCAGCGTTTCCCGGCGCATTTGCTCGCGTTCTTCCTCGATGACCTTGCGCCGCGACAAGACGACGTTGCCCCGAGAGCGGTTACACTTAATTACGGCAAACTGCGCCCGCTGGCCGATAAAGCGATCGAGCGAGCGGACCGGGCGCACATCCACTTGCGAAGCAGGAAGAAACGCGGGCACGCCCACGTCGACTTTGAGACCACCCTTCACTTTTCCAACGATGACCCCTTCAATCGTCTTCCCTGTTCGCTCTGCTTTTTCGATATCGCTCCACACCCGCAGCTGTTCGGCTTTCACCCGCGACAGGCGCACACCGCCCATGTCCGGGTCGAGCGCGACTACATACACATCGATCTCGTCGTCAGGCCGTACTTCAACGTTGCCTTCGCGATCAGTGAACTCTTCAACTGGAATGGTTCCTTCGGACTTGTAACCAATGTCGACGGTTACGGCATCGTGTGACACATGGACCACACGACCACGAACGACCTGCCCTGGGCGAGGCGCGCGGGTGCTTTGTTCGAAAAGCTCCCGAAAGTCGTTCTCGCTGCTGGACGCAGCTTCATCTCTTGCTTGTTCCATGTACGGGGTACCCCCTGGGGCTGAGTTCCGGTTCTTCATATCGTCACACCTATAGCCTTGCAAGTTCTGCGCGACGCGCAGCTACAATCTCGTAGAGCATTTGCACCACTTCGTCGATGCTTTTCTCGGTGGTGTCGACGTAAACCGCATCGGGCGCGGGTTTGAGTGGTGCATGGGCACGCTGCCGATCGCGCGCGTCGCGCTCTGCAATTTCTTTCGCCACTGCCTCGATCTCTGCTTCGCTGACCTCGCGGTGCCACTCAGCGGCACGCCGGCGGGCACGCTCGAGCGGCGAGGCATCGAGAAAGAACTTCGCCATGGCATCAGGAAACACCACCGTGCCGATGTCCCGCCCCTCCATGACGACTCCGCCGCGTGCACCGAGCGCGCGCTGCTGGGCCACTAAATGGGCACGCACCTCGGGAACGGCGGATACCTTCGAGGCCCACTGCGCCGCTTCGGGGGTGCGGATTGCTTCGGTCAAATCCCGCCCGTCAGCGAAGACACGCGTCCGCCCCTGTTCATCGTCGCGAAAACTGATGCGCGTTTCACGGCACAACTGGTCGAGCGCCGCTGCGTCATCGGGGGCGATGCCCCGCTCGGCGGCGAGCACGCCAATCACCCGGTACATGGAACCCGTATCTACATACTGAAAGCCTAGCCGCTGGGCGAGGCGACGGCTCACAGTGCTCTTGCCAGCGCCAGCCGGGCCGTCAATCGCAACGACCAATGGCCTCATCCGCGCAGCGCCTCCAATTTCGCGAAGAATTCGGGAAAGGTTTTACCCACACACTGCGGATTGCGGATGCCGATCCCCGCCACACGTAGGCCAATGAGCGCCAGGCTCATCGCGATGCGGTGGTCGTCATACGTCTCCACCACTGTGGGTCGAATCGTGCCCGGGTACACAGTGAGCGCATCCTCTGCCTCTTCCACCCTCACACCCAGGCGATTCAATTCCGTGGCCATGGCATGCAGGCGATCACTCTCCTGCAGGCGCAAATGCGCCACGTTGCGAATCCGCACCGGTCCGCTGGCAAAGGGAGCGAGGGCCGCCAGGGTCATGGCAGTGTCGGAGATGGCGTTCATGTCGACATCGAGGCCAAACAAGTTCCCGGTGCCACGCACTTCGATGAAATCCTCGCCATAATCGACGGCAGCGCCCATATGCGCCAACACGTCGGCGAAGCGCACATCGCCCTGTAACGAATCGCGGCTCAGGCCCGGCACCCGCACGCGTCCGCCACACAGTGCGGCCGCTGCCCAAAAGTAGTGCGCGCTCGACGCATCCGGCTCGATCCGGTAGCGACGGCCGACATAGCGCTGCGGGCCGATACGGAACGTACCGTGTTCCTCTCGCTCCACTTGAGCACCGAACGCACGCATCACGTGGATGGTCATGTCCACGTACGGCTCCGCGATCAATGACCCGCGCAAGCGCACCTCGACGGCCTCTTGCGCACAAGGAGCAACTTGCAGGACCGCCGAAAGAAATTGGCTGCTCTTGCTTGCTTCGAGGGTCGCTTTTCCTCCGCGCAGGCCGTGTGCGTGCACGACGACGGGCGGGCAGCCGTTGAGGTGCTCGGCACGCACGTCGGCTCCAAGTTGGCACAAGGCATCTAGCAATGGCTGGATGGGCCGCTGGCGCATCCGCGGTGACCCGTCGATCCGATAGCGGCCGTGGCCCAGGCAAAGGGCAGCCACGAGGAACCGCATGGCCGTGCCGGCGTTGCCCACGAACAGATCAGCTTCCCGTGCGGGAAAGGTGCCGCTTCCACCGATTACGCGGAAGTACCGAGCGGAGCGATCCTCATCGACCCGAATGCCCAAGGCGCGCCACGCTTGCGCCATGTAGATCGTGTCATCGCTGAACAACGCGCCTTCCAAGGTGCTCTCGCCCTCAGCCAAGGCCGCGAGGAGCAACGCGCGATTGGTGATGCTCTTCGAGCCCGGCACCGCGACCACGGCGTCGATTGGACCCGTGAGTGGTTGAACCCAGTAGACATCGCTTTCGCTCATGGCTCCTCGCGGCTCGCCCGAAGGTGACGCAAATGGCACTGCCGGCTTTCTTCGAGCCACGCACGCAACTCCTCCGGCGTGGCCGTGCAGATTGCGTGTCGGAGCTCCTCTACCGCCACGACCAACCCTTCCACCGCGCGAGCAATCGCACTCCGATTCGCGATAAAAATATCCACCCAGGTCTCTGGATGGCTCGCCGCCACCCGCGTCAGGCTCGCAAAACTTGGCCCGGCCAAGCGTGCCGCGTCAGGTTGATACCGCTCCAAGGCACGGCTTGCCGAAAATGCCAACACGTGGGGCAAATGGCTCACCCACGCGAGCGCGGTGTCGTGGCTATCGGCGTCCATTTCCAACACGCGCATGCCTACGACTTCCCACAGCGCTCGCACTTGCTCCAGCGCCGCGGGATCGGAGCGCGTTCCGGGCGTGAGCACGCACCGGCGGCCGCGAAACAAGTCAGGATCGGCAGCGGCGGCGCCGCTGGCTTCCGTGCCCGCAATGGGATGGGCACCGACGAACCTCACGCCGGCGGGCAGCAGCGGCTCGACCGTGTCGAGGACGTAGCGCTTCATGCTTCCCACATCGGTCACAACGGCGCCCGGGAGCAACACCGGGCGACACTGTGCGACCACTCCCGCCATGGCGCGCACCGGCACTGCCAGGAGAACGAGGTCCGCCTTGCGCACCGCTTCTGCCGGGTCGTGGGTGAAAGAATCCACGATGCCGCGACGTCGCGCTTCCTCGAGGTTGACAGGGCTCCGACCTACGCCCACAACCTCACCGAACACACCCGCCCTCCGTGCCGCCAAGGCCAGCGAGCCGCCAATCAAGCCCACCCCAATCACGGCCACACGGTTAAAATGCAGCGGCACGCAGTCCTCCCCCGCGCAGCACCTGCTCGAGTGCGTGGACACAGCGCTCATTCTCGGCCGCGGTTCCGATGCTGATCCGCACGTGCTCCGGAAATCCGTACACTCCCATGGGCCGCACGATAACTCCCTGGCGCAGAAGGGCCTCGTACACGCGCGCGCCGTTGCCCACGCGAACCAAAATGAAATTTGCCCAGCTCGGCACGTACTCCAGTCCCAGCCGCTCGAACTCGCGGCGGAAGAACTCCATGCCCCGGCGATTTACTTCACGCGTGCGCTGTACATGCTCATCGTCCTCGAGGGCGGCCAGGGCTGCGACCTGCGCCAAACTGCTGACATTAAAAGGAGCGCGCACACGGTCCATCAGATCCACCAGCGCGGGCGGGGCGATGCCGTATCCAATCCGCAGCCCAGCCAAGCCGTAGATCTTCGAGAACGTGCGTAGGGTCAACAGCGCCCGCGTGGGCGATTGACTCGACAGCGAATCGGGATACCGCGGGTCGTCCACGTATTCAAAGTACGCCTCATCCATGACCACCAGCACGTCCTCTGGCACCCGAGAGAGGAATTCTTCCCATTCGTTGCGGAAAACAATCGTTCCCGTTGGGTTATTCGGATTAGCGAGGAACACCATGCGCGTGGCTGGCGTGATCGCGTCGGCCATCGCTTCCAGATTGTGCGTGTAGTGGCGCAGCGGCACCACGCGCGCCGTGGCGCCTTGCGCTTGCACGACCAGGCGGTAGATCACGAATGCCTGGTCGGCCATCACCGCTTCATCACCCTGCCGGAGAAATGTTCGCACCGCGAGTTCGATGAGCTCGTTGGAGCCGCTGCCAAACAAGATGGCGTCAGCCGACACCCCGAGCTTCCGCGCCAAAGCTCGTTTCAGGTAATAGCAACTGCCGTCCGGATAGCGGTGCAGTTGCGTTAGGGCTTCGCGAATTGCGGCGATCGCTCGCGGCGAAGGACCCAACGGGTTCTCGTTGGAGGCAAGCTTGATCGAGTCACGGATGCCATATTCGCGCTCGAGCTCTTCGATGGGCTTCCCGGGTGGATAGGGTGCAAGCGTACGGATCCACTCCGGCGCTAAGTCTTCCAGCTTCTTCGCCATCGTCCATCCACTCGGGTCACGTCGGGCGACTCGCCGCCGGATACGACCCCAACACCTTGCAAAACAGCGAACGCCGCTCGACCTCCGCCAGCGCTTTCGCCACGTGCGGCTCCTCAGCGTGGCCCACCATATCGAGGAAAAATAGATACTCCCAAGGGCGGTTGCGCAAGGGCCTCGACTCGATGTTGCACAAGCTCACGCCGTGCTCCGCAAAGGGCTGCAACACGCGATACAACGCACCCGCCTCGTGGCGCGCGGAAATGACGATCGATGTTTTGTCGTCGCCACTCGGGCGCGCCAGTCCGTCGTGCCCTAAAACAAAAAAGCGAGTGAAGTTGTTGGCCAAGTCCTGGATGCTTTCGGCGAGTACATTCAAATCGTAGTACGCAGCAGCGAGCTTGCTCGCTACCGCTGCCACACCTCGCTCCTTCTGCGCCCGCTGCGCCGCCGCCGCAGTGCTCGGCGCTTCGACTTGCCGCGCATGCGGCAAATGTGCTCGCAACCACAACCGGCACTGCGCCAACGCTTGCGGGTGCGCGAAGACTAGCTCCACATCCTCGAGCCGGGACGCCCGCGCCAGCAGACAGTGCTCCACCCGCAGTTGGATTTCCGCCTTGATGGTAAGCGACGACTCGGCCAACCGATCCAGGGTGACCGCAACCACTCCTTCCGTGGAGTTTTCCACCGGTACCACCCCGTAATCGGCACGCCGGTGCTCCACTTCGTCGAAGACTTCAGGAATCGTCGGCACCGGCAGGATGTTCGCCTGGCTACCGAACTGCTGCACCACAGCTTGGTGGGAAAACGTACCGAACGGCCCGAGGCACGCGACTTTCAGCGGCTGCTCTAAAGCAAGACAGGCGCTGATGATTTCGCGGAAGATACTCCGCACCTGATCCGCCCGCAGCGGGCCCCGGTTCGCACGCAGCAAACGAGCCAGAATTTGCTTTTCCCGCGCGGGCGCGTAAATGGCCGCGTTCTGTCGCCGCTTGTGTTCACCGATTTCTCGCGCCAGCCGGGCTCGCCGGTTGAGCAGCGCGAGGACTTTTTGATCGATATCGTCGATGCGAGCTCGCAAGTCATCGATGGAAGTCGGTCGTCGCACAGTTCCCTCTTGTTGCGCTCGGCCACTACTGCTGGCAAGCACCCAGCAGCACCGCTGTTGGCTCGGCTGCGGTCAACACCCCGTGGCGCATTGGCAGGCTTCAGTGGCTCGCTCGCGTAGCCGATGTGCGGCTGCTTTGCAACGCAGAAGGTCCGTGCACCGAGCACTTACACCGCGCTCGTTGTCGCCTTCCTACTTGTCCTCCGGGCGCCCCATTCGCCACCGAGCTGGACATTGCCACCGATGAATCCCGCCGGGGCGAGGAGCCGTCGGTGTCGGATGCCAAGCGAGCAGGGTGGCGTCTTGGCGCTCGTGGTCAAAGCCTCACCGCCTCTCGACCGAGCCGCATGCCGCGCACGGTTCCGGCTTGCAAACCGTCGAGCTCGGGCATACGCAGCCGAAGCTAAAGGGGAGGGCACAGGGATGCACCGTTTGGCGCTATTTGCGTTGATCGCGCTCGCTGGAGGACCAGCTCGGGCGGCCAGTCCGGTGTATCCCACCAATCGCTGCGTTGCCACCAAACTGAGCGCAGCCGCCGCCTACTGCCGCAACGCGGCACGCGCCTGGGGAGCGTGGGATGTGTCCCAGGACAGCGCCAGGCGCGATGCCGCTCTGGCCAAAGCAGCTGCTTTGCTGGCAACGCGCTGGAGCAAAGCGGAGCTCGACGCAGCGGCGAAAGGCGTCGATTGCAGCGAGACTACGGCAACTGTTGCCAGCATGCAAAGCAGCATCGACACTGAAATCCAAGCCGTACGCAGTGCTATTCACGAGGGGCTCGACCTCAACGTCCCGGCGCACGCACGCTGCAGCCGCTCGCTGCTCCGGGCGGCCGGTGCCAAGTGCCGCGCGTTCTTGGCGGCGGAAGCAACGTTTGTCACTCGCTTGGACAAGGACCCGCAACGCACCAAGCGCGAGAGCAAGCGGAACCGAGCCGTTGCGAACTTTACGAAGGCTTGGAACAAAGCCACAGCGGGAAGCTGCCCGACCATGGCAACCGAGAGCGCCCTGCAATCGCTGGTGGAAGATTTAGTTGGCGCTACGATCGAACTCGCAACCATCTCCCCGGCGGTGCCCGATACCGCTTTCGCAACCATCACGCCGCCCGCCGTGGTCACGTACCAGGGAGAGACCCTGCGACCGCGCTGCGCCTTCGATACACCCTTTTCCTTCTTCGCGAAGCGCGGCACCACGAACAATCTGCTCATCTACTACCAAGGCGGGGGTGCCTGCTGGAACTGGATGACGTGCGGCTTCTTGGTGACGTTTGACACCAGTGTAGACCCCTTAGGCTCGGACAACCCGAACAACCTGGCGAGCCCGGCTGGGTTCGCGAACTTGAGCAACCCTAACAATCCGTTCAAAGACTGGAACATTATTTTCGTCCCGTACTGCACGGGCGATTTGCACTTTGGCGATGCGGACCGCGAGTACACCAACTCCTCCACCGTGCTGGTGTACCACCGTGGCTACCACAACGCGCGCGTGGTGGAAAAATGGGCGCGAGAGCATTTCGTCAATCCCGACGAGGTCTTCGTCGCCGGAACCAGCGCGGGTGCCTACGGGGCTTTTTTCAACGCCCCGCTGCACCACTTCGTTTGGCCAGCCTCTCACTTCTCCGTGCTCGGCGATGCCGGCAACGGCGTGATCACCACAAGCTTCTTGCTCAATGAGTTACCGACCTGGAATCTCACCGCACACATTCCTGCGACAATCCCCAACGTTCTCGCCGCGCTCCAGGGTGGAGGGCTGCCGGTCTATGTGAGTGCTGTGGCCTCGTTCTTTCCCCACACTGCTTGGGCCCATTACACCACTGCTTACGATGGAGGCTCCGGCGGGCAAAGTGGCTTTTACAACATCATGCTGAATCCGACAAACGTATTACAGTGGGCCCGCTGGTGGGATGCCACTTGCCAATGGAATTCAGTTGCGATGAGCCAGTTGGTGGCGAGCTATGCATCGAATCCGACGAACTACCGGTACTACGTTGGAGCCGGTTCCCGCCACGGCATGTGGGGCCTGAACAAGGTGTACACCGACCAAAGCGGCGGCGAGTCGATGACCATCGTCGATTGGGTGCAGGCCATGCGCACACGATCCGCGCAATGGGTCAACGTGCAGTGCACGGATTGCGGCAAAGTCTTGGCCGGCGACCCGAAACCGAGTCCGCTAGAAGCTCCTTTTGTTTCCGACCCGGGCTCACCGTCTGGCGCCCGGATCGTCTGCCCCTGAACTCCAGCGGCCGCGGCTTGCCCACACGCTCTCCCGCGCGCTCCGAAGAAGCCGATGCAAGAAGCGCTTGTAGGTGCCGGTATGCCGTGCCAAGCAAGAGCAACAGAGAAGAGGGCTATGCGGATACTCTACTTCGACGCGTTTGCGGGCGTGAGCGGAGACATGACCGTCGGCGCTTTGCTTTCCTTGGGCCTGCCGCTCGATGAGGTGCGCCGCACGCTCGACGCGCTACCGCTCGGCGAGTACGAAGTGCGGGCGTTCCCCCGTATGATCCATGGGATCCGGGCTTACAAGTTCGAAGTCCAGGTGCCCGCTCAAGCTCCTCATGTTCACCGCGCCTTCCGCGACATTCGCGCGATGATCGAAAGCGCCCGCATCGATCCGCGGGTACAAAAGTGGGCGCTTCAGATTTTTCACCACCTCGCCGTTGCTGAAGGACGGGTGCATAACGTGCCCCCGGAAGACGTGACCTTCCATGAAGTCGGAGCGGTCGATTCGATTATCGATATTGTCGCCACTGCGGTCGGTTTGCAGCACTTCCAAATTGAAGCGGGGTATGTGCGGACGCTCCCGCTCGGCAGCGGATTCGTTTCTTCGCAGCATGGCGTGCTACCCGCGCCGGGGCCGGCTACGGTCGAGCTTGTGCGCGGCTTTCCTGTGCACTTTGGCGACGGAGAGGGCGAACTGGTCACGCCCACCGGTGCAGCGATTGTCGCCACTGTTTGCAAGCCCGGACCTCCACCGCCCCTTGCCGTGTTAGGCGTCGGCTACGGCGCTGGAGCGCGCGAGTGGTCCGATCGTCCGAACTTGCTCCGGCTCGTACTGGGGGAGCCCGCGCCGCAGTTTACCGAGGACGAATTGATGGTCGTCGAAACCAACATCGACGATATGCCGCCGCAGTGGTTCGACTGGGTGTTCGAGCGGCTGTTTGCCGCCGGCGCTCGCGACGTATGGCTTACCCCCGCGCAGATGAAGAAAAACCGTCCTGCAAGCGTACTGCATGTTCTCTCGGACGCTGCCGCACACTCTGCGGTCATGCAGGTGCTGCTCAACGAAACCACCTCTCTCGGCGTACGGAGCTACCCAGTGCGTCGCCATAGCCTCATCCGAGAGGAGCGGGTTGTGTCCACCCCTTACGGCGAGGTGCGCATCAAGGCGGCGCGGATGCCCGACGGGCGTTGGAACTTGGTACCGGAGTACGAAGACTGCAAACGCCTCGCTCATGAGGTGAACGTGCCCTTGAAGCTGGTGTACCAAGCCGCCCTGGCTGCTGCTCGTCGAGAAGACTCGTAGTCGTGCGCAACCCTGCTGGGTCGGCCCCGCGCGCCAAACGAGCCGAGGCCAAGTGCAGCGGACCCTTGCCCTTCCCCGAGAGTTGCTCCTGCCCATAGGGGCACGCTAGGTCGGCGCCCATCTTTGCTCAGCTCCATTCGTGCTGAATGAAGGAGGAAAGTCTGTGCGAACCGACCCGTGGGTACTGGCCATAGACATGGGCACGAGCGCAGTGAAAACCGCGCTGGTGTCCACCCGCGGAGAAGTAGTCGGCGTGCAAACCTTGCCCATCACCACGCGCTTCCTTCCAGGAGGCGGTGCGGAACAAGATCCCGAGGAGTGGTGGGCCAGGGTTGCCCAAGGGGCGCAAGCCACGGTGCGGGAAGGCAGCGATTTGGCGGACAACGTCGTGGCGGTGGCCTGTACGACGCAGTGGGCGGTGACGGTACCGGTCGACCAGTGCGGCTTGCCGCTCGCGCCCGCCATCTCGTGGATGGATTCCCGTGGCGCTCCATTTGTGCGCGAGATCGTGCGCGGCTGGCCGGAGATTTCCGGCTACGCCGCGCACAAACTGTTCACCTGGATTCGCCTGACCGGCGGCGCACCGGCGCGCAGCGGAGTGGACGGGCTGGGCCACCTCCTGTTCTTCAAGCATGCAAAACCTGAAATTTATCGCGCGGCTTACAAATTCGTGGAGCCGATGGATTACCTCAATGCGCGCCTGACCGGCCGCGTGGCTGCTTCCTTTGGCACCATGTTCCCCTACTGGCTTACCGATAACCGCGACCCGAACCGGATTTTTTATCACCCGCGCCTTTTGGCCTGGGCAGGAGTGGATGAGGGTAAACTCCCAGAGCTGCGGCCGGTCAACTCGGTGCTCGGACCGCTCCTCCCCGAGGTTGCCGACCTGCTCGGCCTCCGGCGGGACACGGTCGTGGTCATGGGATCCTGCGATGGGCAGTCAGCTGCCATCGGCGCTGGCTCGGTGCGGGACTTCGTCGGCTACTTTTACGTCGGCACCACGGCGTGGATGAGCTGCCACGTGCCGTGGAAGCGGAGCGACTTGCGCCATATGCTCACCACCATGCCGGCGGCTCTCGCGGGGCGATATGTGGTCACTGCCGAGCAGGGCATGGCGGGGCGCTGTCTCGAGGTGTTCAAAGACAACGTGCTCCTGCCGAGCAGCGATCCTAGTGTGGCACCGCTCGACAACCCGTACGCGTACCTCAATGGACTCGCCGCCTCGGTGCCCCCAGGGAGCGAGAAGCTCCTGTTCACTCCTTGGATCAACGGCGTGCTGGTGCCAGCCGACGACGCGCGCACGCGCAGCGCCTTTGTGAATCAAACGCACCGCACCACGCGCGCCCACTACGTGCGTGCGGTGATGGAGGGTGTGGCCTTCAACATGCGTTGGCTCCGCATGCACGTGGAACGGTTCGTTGGCCAGCGCTTTGTGGACTTACGCTTCATTGGTGGCGCGGCAAGCTCGGACTTGTGGTGCCAAATTTTTGCGGATGTACTCGACTGCCGCATCGTGCGGCCCGCACATCCACGCGTGGCTAACGCGGTGGGCGCAGCGTTTGCTGCCTTCGCCACTCTCGGAATTCTCTCACCCGAAGAGATGGAGCAACGCATCCCGGTCGAGCGCGAGTTTCTGCCGGAGCCAGCCCACCGCACCATCTACGAGGAACTCTTCCAAGAGTTCCTCTACCTGTATCGCCGTTTGCGCCCATTGTACCGCCGGCTGAATCGGCCGGGCGATAGAGGCAACGGCTAGAGTCGGTCACCCACCCGGCGACCCATTCAATGGGTAACCCGGGGGATATCCGTTGCAGCCTGAATGGGCCCGTATGCCGCCTCGTAACGCGCCAAATTCTCCTCGATTGCCTTGAGGATGCGCTTCATGTGCTCCGGCGAGGTAATCACCCGCGCGCGGAGATTCGCCAACATTTGTCCCTGCGGGGTGCGCTGCGGCTGCACGAACAGAAAGTCCAAGATGAACTCTTCTTTCCGGTGGCTGATCATCATGAGGTTCGAGTACACCCCGCTAGCATGCTCCGGATCGATTTGAATCTGGATTTGCTCGGTCACTGGGGCGGATTTTTTCTCTTCGCTCATCGCCGTCTCCCTATGGTTTGTTGCGCCTGCCTGCAGCAATCTTCTTAAGCCATGCGAGGATGTGCAGCACGATGCTCTCGTATACTTCTTCCTGCGTCTCGCCAAGCGCGCGCGGGACCACGAAGGAATGGTCGCCGCCCTCAATGACTACGAGCTCCACCGGCCGTTGCTGCTGGCCTTGCAACGCTCGGAGTACAGATCGAAGAATCGCAAGGTCACAGAGAGAATCGCGCGTGCCTTGAATAAACAACATCGGAATCCTGATTTGCCTGAGATGTTCGACCCGGAGTTGCTCCGGTTTTCCAGCGGGATGCAAGGGATATCCCAAGAGTACGAGCCCCTCGGCCGCTTCACCGTCTGCCGCCAGGTGCGATGCAACCCGGCCACCCAAGGATTTTCCGCCGATCGCCCAACCCTCAACCTCGTTGCAAAACAGACCGCGCACGAAGGCGAGCGCCTGAGCATAAGTGCGCACGAGCACCGGCAGCGGATCGGGCACGCGGCGCCCTTGCTCTTTGTAAAGGAAGTTGAAGGTTACACACAAAACACCGCGTCGCGCTAGCCCGTGCTGCACGCCGGCCAGCAGCGGAGCAAAGCGGTCATTCCCCGCACCATGGGCGAGCAGCACCCCCAGCGGAACCTCGATGACATCCGGAAGCGCGGCCGTAGCGCCGACCGTGTCGCCTGCTCCCACGGGAACGCGCAGGTCCCGTTCCTTCATGTGATCCCTACCTCAACAACGAAGGCGGCAACGCGGAGTCCAATCCCGCCCGCAGGGGTCGGGGTCTCACGCCCGTCGGCTGCTAGCTCGACTGGCCGATTTTACAATCGCCTTCCAGCACCGCACCGGGCTGCACCACGAGATCTTTGCTGCGAATGGTACCGAACACTCGGCCACTCGCCCCGATTTCTGTGCGCCCTTCTACGAACACTTCTCCACGCACCTCACCTAAGACGAGCAGTTGCCGTGCTCGGACAGCGCCGTCTACCTTGCCCTCTTCGCCAATCACCAGCAAATCGCTGGCACGCACCTCACCGTTGAGCACGCCGTCAATGCGCGTCGGTGCGTTGAAGCTCAGCTTTCCGGTCACCGTGGTTTCCCGCCCGAGCAATTGACGAACGGCCGGTTGATGGGCCACGGGGCTCGCCGTCGGTTCGGCCGCCGCTGGCGAGCTCGACTCGGCGCGGCCTACCTGGGTCGGTGGAACTGCTTTTCCGTCGTCGCTCTCGCGGTTCCAAAATGCCACGCTCAATCCCCTCTCGTTTGCCTCTTACCCACTCCCCTCATGCGGTGCAAACCGATCATACAACAAAGGCAAGCGCCCAATCGCGCCGAGAGCACCGTCGCGAAGGAAGACAAGCGCGGGCAGGGCGGGGGAGTACAACTGAGCACGTTGTGTCAGACTACGGTGGTGGGAAGACGTGGCAGGCGACAGCGTGGCCGTCAGCGTTGGCGGTGAGCGCAGGTGCTTCCACGCGGCAGCGTGCCTCGGCAAACGGACAACGTGGGTGGAAGCGACATCCGGGCGGGGGCGCGATCGGACTCGGCACGTCACCCGGCAAAACGATCCGCTCACGGCGCCGCTCCGGATCGGGCTCGGGAACCGCCGACAGCAACGCGCGCGTGTATGGGTGCCGTGGATTGCGATACAGCTCCTCCGCTGGTGCGAGCTCGACGATTTGCCCGAGGTACATGATGGCCACCCGGTGGCTAATATGCTCCACCAACCGCAAGTCGTGCGTGATGAACAGGTACGCAAGCCCGCGCTCCTCTTGCAGGTCTTGCAAGAGGTTCACGATCTGGGCCTGGATGGAAACGTCGAGCGCTGACACTGGCTCGTCAGCCACGATAAAACGCGGCTCTACCGCCAGCGCACGCGCGATGCCGATGCGCTGGCGTTGTCCGCCGCTGAATTCGTGCGGGTACCGGTCGTAAGCATCGCGCGGAAGCCCGACCCGCTCGAGCAGCGCGAGCACGCGCTCCTTTCGCTCGCGGCCCCTCGCCAGGCCATGGATGTCCAAACCCTCGCCGACGATGTCCCCCACCCGCATGCGCGGATTCAGCGAACCGTACGGATCCTGAAAAACGATTTGCATAAAGCGGCGCCGACGGCGCAACTCCCGGCCGCGCAGCGCAAGCAAGTTCTCGCCCTGAAAGAAGAGCTCTCCTGCAGTCGGTTCGAGCAAACGGAGCAGCAAACGACCGAGCGTCGACTTCCCGCAGCCAGACTCGCCAGCCACACCCAGGGTTTCCCCCGGACGCACGAACAGATCGACTCCATCGACTGCGTGGACGAACTCTCGCGCGGGGCCCCAGGCACGCCGAACTGGAAAGTGCTTCACCAAGCCGCGCGCTTCTAAAAGCGGTGGCGTGTTCTCGGCAGGCGCCTTCACCGCAGGAACTCCTCCGCGCGAATACACGCCACGCGGTGTGACTCGCTCACCGCTGCCAGCAGTGGGTCGATCTCCGCGCACTGGGCCACAGCATAGGCACAGCGATCGCGGAAGCGGCACCCTGAAGGCAACGCCAAAGGGTTCGGCACGGTGCCCGGTATGGCCTCCAACCGACGGCCACGCTCACCCAACCGTGGAATGGAACGCAGGAGGCCGCGCGTGTACGGATGCAGGGGCCGGCGAAACAATTCTGCAGTGGGTGCCTGCTCAACGATGCGCCCAGCGTACATTACGGCAACGCGCCGAGCGCGCTCGGCCACAATGCCCAAGTCGTGGGTGACGAAGAGCACCGCCATGCCGAATTGCTCCTGCAGGTGTGCCAGCAGGTCGAGAATTTGCGCTTGAATCGTGACATCGAGCGCCGTGGTAGGCTCGTCGGCAATGAGCAACCGTGGCCGACAGACAAGTGCCATGGCAATCATCACCCGCTGGCGCATTCCCCCGCTCAACTGATGCGGGTAAGCGTCCACGCGCCGTTCCGGCTCGGGGATTTCCACCAGGCGAAGCATCTCGATTGCCTGCGCCCGTGCCTCCTTTCGGCTCATTCCGCGATGGATCTCCAGCACTTCGCCAATTTGGAAACCAACGGTGAACACCGGGTTCAGGGCCGTCATGGGTTCCTGGAAAATCATGGCGATTTGGTCACCACGCAACGAGCGCATCTCCTCCTCTTCCAGCGCGAGCAAATCGCGGCCGTTAAAGGCAATCTCCCCTCCCACGATCCGGCCATTACCGTCGAGGAGCCTGAGTAAACTCAATGCGGTCACGGTTTTCCCACAGCCAGACTCCCCTACGAGGCCAAACGTTTCCCCTTCGTCGATGGTAAAGCTCACCCCATCGACCGCTCGCACCTCTCCGCGGGGCGTAAAGAAGGTCACCCGCAGGTCGCGCACTTCGAGCAATGGCACGTGGCCTCTCTAGCAACACCTCCCGCAGCGCGAAAGCGAAACCGGTCGTGCCCAGCACTGCAAACGAAGAGCCGCACCCGCGCACCGCTGCCACACCGCAGGAGAAAACCCGGCAAATCAGAAACAGTGCAGGCCAGCACCGACCCAGCAATTTCCCTGGCGCTGCACAGGAGAGATTTTTTCCATCAACCCGCTTGGGCGGGTTCCCATGTCTGCCCAAAGCGGCGCTTTACGCTTCCTATTTTCGCGAGGATGGGGCTCAGAAGCATGATCTCCGCAATGGACATCGCGGGGCACACTCGCTGCATCCCGGAGTCCAACCACGGAGGTGCTGGTCATGACCGCAATCGACTCGGGAGTTCTCGTTGCCATCCTCACCACCGTCGTCATGGGTCTCATGCTGGTGGCGTTTTACCTCATGCGGGATACGGAGGTTGCGCCGGATCGTCGATTCGTCATGAACCTTCCCTGCCCAGTGCACAAGGAGCGTGCCCGGGTAGACGTCCTCGAGCAGCACCGCCATGGCATTGTGGTGCGTTCGGTGCGGTGGTGCTCATTGCGTGCCGCGGGTGAGCATTGTTGCGAGCAGTGCGTGTGGCGGCTCCCGGCCGGGGCGGCGTAAAGCCCCGGTGTTGCGTCCGCAACTTCGTGCAGGGCAGCCCCTGCGCCACTCACGCTGCTCCGAGCTCGGGTACCACTTGGAGCCCGTACAAGTGGCCTGGCGGTGCTCGCCAAACGCAGGCTAAGTAGCACGCCATGCCACTGGTGTCTGTCAACCCGACCACGGGCGAAGTGTTGCGCTCCTTTGAGCCTCACTCGCCGGCTGAACTCGAGCGAATCCTTGCGCGCGCCCACAAGGCAGCAGGCAGTTGGCGTACCGAGCCCATCCGCAATCGCGCCGCGCTGGTTGGGCGGGTTGGTGCGGAATTGCGCCGCCAGCGCGAGCAGTTGGCACGGCTGGTGACGCAAGAAATGGGCAAGCCCATTACCCAAGCGCGCGCCGAAATCGAGAAATGTGCCTGGGCTTGCGAGTACTACGCCGAACACGGGCCACGCTTCTTGCAACCCGAGGTGGTGAGCACCGAAGCGCACAAGAGTTATGTGCGCTTCGACCCTTTGGGCGTGGTTCTCGCGATCATGCCGTGGAACTTCCCATTTTGGCAGGTGTTCCGCTTTGCGGCGGGGGCAGTGGTGGCGGGCAACGTGATCGTTCTCAAACACGCAGCGAACGTTTCCCTGGCCGCGCTCGCGATCGAGCGGCTGTGGCGTGCTGGGCGAGCTCCGGCGGGGGTGTTTCAAGTCATATTGGCCGGCAACGAGCGGGTTGGAGAGCTCATCGCTGACCCGCGAGTGGCGGCGGTAACGCTAACCGGCAGCGAACGAGCGGGCCAAGCGGTTGCCGCGGTAGCCGGCCAGCACATCAAGAAGTGCGTGCTCGAACTTGGTGGCTCCGATGCCTTGATTGTGCTGGCGGATGCAGACCTCGAACGCGCCGCGCAGGCAGCCGCGGAAGCGCGGACCATCAATTCCGGGCAAAGTTGCATTGCCGCCAAGCGCATCATTGTCGAACGCTCGATCTATCGCCGCTTTGTCCCCCTATTCGTTCGGGCGATGACAGAAATGAAGGTTGGCGACCCCATGGATGAAAACACCCGTGTGGGCCCGCTTGCTCGCGCCGACCTGGTGGAAACCCTGCACCGCCAGGTGGAAGAATCCTTACGCTTAGGGGCCAAGCTCGAGTGCGGGGGCAAGCGGTTGGAGGGAAAGGGGTTCTTTTATGCGCCCACGGTTTTGACCGGCGTCCGGCCTGGCATGCCCGTGTTCGACGAGGAAACGTTTGGACCAGTGGCGGCGGTTGTCGTCGCCCGCGATGCTGCACATGCCGTCCAACTCGCAAACGCCAGCCGCTACGGCCTCGGGGCAGCGATTTGGACCCGCAATCGCCGCCGCGGCGAGGCGCTCGCCGAGCAGATCGACGCTGGCGCGGTGCATGTCAATGATGTCGTACACTCCGACCCGCGGCTACCGTTTGGCGGCGTGAAGGCTTCCGGCTATGGGCGGGAGCTCGGCATCTATGGCTTACGCGAATTCACCAACATCAAGTCTGTGGTGATGCGTTGAGCACGCCCCTGAACGCGCGCAAATTGCCTCCGCAGCCGGGGGGGTCGAAGAGTAAGACGAGCACACAGCCGAGGAGGCGCACAAATACCAGGGCGACTCCACCACCTGACCGCCCACAAAGCCTAAGCCGAGCGTCGGCCCGCCGGAGCCCCACAGGGAAGCGCGAAATGCACGCCGTTGGAGGCGCAGTCCAATCCAACGGCGGTCTGCGCGAGGGCGTGCATTCGTCAGGATCCACTCGCCCCGGCAAGCCGCTTGATTACGGGGATCACGGCTTGCAGCTCTTCGTCGCTCATTTTTTTCACCGGCTCCTTATGTTTCTTGTTGACACGGATGTTCTTCATGAGTTCCTCGGCGGAGGCCTCCTGCACCTTCGGGTCACCCACCATGGAGGGGACCTTCATCGACTTTCCCGTCGGCGTGTCGCCCTTGCCGGTTTCCCCATGGCACTTGGCACATTTCTCCTTGTACAGCGCCTCCCCATCAAGAGCGAGCGCCCCGCTGGCTGCTAACGAAAGTGCCGTCCATAGGAACCACCGCGTCCACAATTCCATGCGCGAACCTCCAGTCTGCCTTAGCAAGCCAGAACGCGTCACAACAGTCAATCGCTTCCGGCCGGAACGAGTTGCGAGAGGCGAGTGCCGGGGGCACACGTGGCCGCGAACCTGGTTGCATTTGTTCCCCAGGGTTGGCACAAGCGGGACCGGTGGTGAGCGGGAGGGTCGACGCGGATGCAGAGGCACACGCTAGTACTTGCCGACCACGCGCCGCGCTTTGCCGCTGTGCCCCAGCAAGCTGGGGTGTACGAGTTCCGCGACGGCACGGGAGCTTCGCTGTACGTCGGCAAAAGCAAAAACCTGCGGCGCCGGCTGCAAAGCTACTTTACCGCAAGACACAACGAGCGGCGCAAAGCGACAATGGTGAAGCTCTTTGCGGCAACGGTGCACTACGAGCTCACGGGTTCCGACTTCGCTGCGATGCTGCGCGAGTTGGAACTCGTCCAGCAGCTCCGCCCGCGCTTCAACCGCCGGATGCGCCACCCGGAGCGGTATGCCTACGTGGCAATCGACTTTCGTTTGCCCTTCCCGAGGCTCGTCCTCACCAATGAAACTGCCGAGGGGCATGTGTTCCTCGGGCCGTTTGCCGCTCGCAGCCGCATGCGTGCTGCACTCGAGCAGATCAACGACGCCTTCGGGCTGCGCACGTGTGGGGATCCGTTACCTGATGCGGTGCAAGGAAAAGGCTGCTGGCGCTACCGCCTCCGCACTTGCCTCGCTCCTTGCCAAGGGAACGTCTCTCCTGGGGAGTACGGAAGAGCCCTTCTCCGCGCGGTGCGAACCCTCACTGGCTCCTCTCACGCGCTCCGGGAATGGGAACAACGGAGAACAGAGTTGAGCGAAGCATTGGCTTTCGAACGAGCGCAGCGACTTTGGGAGCGCGAGGTACGCGTGCGGAGCGCCCAACGCCTCCTGCACCTTGCCATGCGGCGGGGCGACAACGCGCTGGTCATCCAACCGGGGGTGGCGCCTGACAGCCTTGCGTTGTGGGCGATTTGCGACGGGGATGTCGCTTCCCGCACCGAGGTCCCGCGGAACGAGTTACACGCCGCCTTCCGCCGCACCTGGGAGGCATTGTCCGCCGCGGCGCCCCGTGAAGTGTCGTTCGTCCGCCAGGAGGACCTGGATCGCCGGTGGATCATTTACCGTTGGCTTCGCACGCCCGAGGGCCGAGAGTGGAGTGTGCCGCTGGCCAGGCGCACGGAACAGGCGGTGTGGGACGACGTAAGCGCGCGTGCCGCTCGCCTCTTTACTTCGCCGGTGCTTGTCGCGGCACCGTAGCCCTCGGTGGCAGCGTGGCGCCTCGTTTGCTGGTCGCTCGAGTACTCGCTGTGCGCCGGCCCACCCGCGCGAGCAGGGCTCGGTGCTCCCGCTCGATCGCATCCACGAGGTCATGCAAGTCCGGGAGAGAGTCCCAGTCTGCATTAAAGCCCCAGAACAAGCCGCCATCATAACTCATCAATGCGACATTCAACGCTTGATCCGCGAACAGAGGGACGACCGGGTAAATCTCCCGCATCCGCGAGCCCAACAGGTACAGCGGGCGCTGCGGACCAGGAACGTTGGTCACGATCATGTTGTACGAATGCGTCGTGGCAGCCAGGCGCGCGAACGTGACAAATAACGAGGTCACCGTGCGGTCGCTCAGCGCCTCTAAGGCAGCGGCACCTTGGGCCTGGGCGGAGGCCTTCAGCCGTGAGGTTTCCTGGTGGACGCGCTGCAAGCGGCGGACGGGGTCGGACTCGCTGACTGGCAAATCTATGACCAGCAGCGACACGCGATTGCCCAGCGCACCTTTCTCCTGCTCCGCACGCACACTCACCGGCACGAGCGTGCGGAAGCGGACAACACCGACATCCACCCCGCGACGCTGGAGCAGCATGCGAACCGCACCTGCGGTGAGCGTGAGGGCAACGTCATTTACCGTAGCACCGAGACGTTGGCCGATGGCGCGCACCTGCCCCAGGTCAAGCCTGGTCCAATCGAAACGGCGGTGCGGTCCGATGGGGCGATTCAGTGGCGTCAGCGTGGCTGGTTGGAACCCGCGCGCGAGCGCCTCGGCAATACCGCCGGCTAGCCGCACGCCGCGCCGCAAGGTCTCGAGTGGGTGCCTTGCTGCTGAACGCAACGCGCCCAGGGCCTCTTCCATCAAACCCAGCCGGTATGAGGCCTCGTCCAAGAGCAATTTCCAGTCGGGCGGCACAGGTCGCGGGCGCCACGGTTTCGGCGCGCCCGCTTCTGCTCGCGCCTCCGGGCTCAGCAAGCGCTCCATTAGGCTCACGCCCGCCAGCCCATCGATCATGCAGTGGTGCACCTTGCTCACAGCAGCAAAACGTTTGCCGGATAAACCCTCGACAAACCACATCTCCCAAAGGGGTTTTCCGCGGTCGAGCTGTTGCGAAAGAATGCGCCCAACCAAGCGCTTGAGCTGGCGTTCGTCTCCCGGATGCGGCAAGGCCGTGTGCCGCACGTGATAGTGGATGTTGAAGCGGTTGTCGTCTTGCCAGACCGGGTGATCGAAGCCTGGAACGATGTGTATCTTTTGCCGCAACCTTGGCACCTCAGCGACGACGCGCTCCGCCAACCGCAGGATGCGCGGGAAATCCAGGGCGCCGTCGGACCCGAGCAACATGCCCCCTTCGAAAATTGCCGCGGCACCGACGTGCATATGGACGTTGCGGTCCTCAATCTCGAGGAAGAATCGATCCATGGCGCTCAAGCGCTCGTAAAATTCCCTGGCCATCGTGGTGTGCCTCCCGGAGGTTAAGTGGACAAAGCGAGCCAGCAAAGCCAACGCAATCTTCCTGCCAAGCACGAGCAGCAATGCTGCTGCCAGAGAAGCATCTTGGGCCTTCTCGTGGTTGAGAAGCGCGCCCTGTCCTCGCCGCGGCGACGCGGCTCTTGGGGGCGAGGAAAAACGGGAAACATACACCCGCCAGAATTGCTCACCATGCAGCGGGACACTCTTGCCCTCGCTCTGACTCGGCCGACATGCCTCCGAACTGAGCGTTCGAGGTTCCTCGCCAACCAAGGCGTCCGCTCGGGCTCCCACGCTTCCCGGGGGAAGGGAGGCGAGGAGGAGGACAAGGCGCCGCCTGCGAGATGCCCCCACCACCTGCGCTGCCCCTTCGGCAGCCGCCCTGCTGGTAAGCCTACTCGGCGAGCAGCGGACACTCCGACAGTTGCGGCAGGTGAGCGCAGCTCGGGCACCTAGGGCCCTTGCTGCGCGCCGACTTCGAAAGTGGCGGGGGGAGGATTTGAACCTCCGACCTTCGGGTTATGAGCCCGACGAGCTACCAGACTGCTCCACCCCGCGTCGTGACGAGTCGAGCTACCTAGCGGGTACCACCAAGCAAGTCAACGCATCGTCCTTCAGCACGAGGCCGCTAATTTCTGCTCACACTTCGAATCCATGTTGAGGAAGTTCGTCCAACCGCCCTCGCTTCGAGGAGGTGCAGAAATGGTTGTGGCGCAGATCCTTGCTGGCGGTGGTGGTTACGTGCTCCCGTTGCGCACTGCGTATGACTCCGAGCTTTTGCTCCAAGCGTTGCAAAAGTTTTTGCGCGATCGCGAGCGTGTCGTCGTACGCGTTGGTCCGACCTTACACGAGGTGCGGCGCGTTGGGCCGGGCGCGCGCTGCTCTTCCTGCCGGCAGCTCGTTTACGGAGTGGCTTGGCCGCACGGACGGGCCTCATTGTGCACGCGCTGCGCCTGCGGCTCCCTTGCGCAGGCGCGCCGTGTGCTCGCCAGGGCGGCCTGACTAGCTCGCGTCAGCAGCATTCTATTCAAGGCAGCCCTCCACAACAGGAGCTACCGCTGAGCGCTGACGCCATTGTGCGTCTCGCAGCGCACACCCGATGCTCTTCGGCATGCTTGAGCGTGGCTCCCCGGACGCCGATTCTGCTCAAGACCCAGGCGCGGCTCCGCTCGCCTAGCACATGTGCTCGCGCTCCCTGGCGACACGCTTGCGGACTTCGCTAAAGCCCTCCGGCTAACGTTCCTCGCCTCGAAAGGGAGACTCGGCGCTTGTGCTCGCAGCAGCAGTGTTGACGGGTTTTGCGGTGGCCGCACTGGCGCCGTGGTGCGTGCAGCGCCTAGGGACCAAGTGGGGCCCGCGGGTGTTACTGGCGTACCCCATCGCCGTGTTCGCACTGGCGGCTTCAGCTGCGCTGGATGCGGCGCACGTCGCAACGAGCATCGACTGGGTGCCGCGCTACGGCTTGCGGTGGTCGGTTTTGGTGGATGGCTGGAGCTTGCTGCTCACGTTGTTGATTTCCGGCATCGGTGCCTTGGTCGTCCTCTATGGTGGTGCGTATCTGCGTCACCACCCCCACCTTGGCCGCTTCTACCTGTACCTGCTGGGCTTCATGGCGGCGATGCTGGGCGTGGTTTTGGCCAGCAACTTGTTGCTGCTCTTCGTGTGTTGGGAACTCACCAGCATTTTCTCTTACCTTCTCATCGGCTTCGAGCACGAAAACGCAAAGGCGAGAAAATCAGCCCTGCAAGCCTTGCTCACGACTGGGGTTGGTGGACTCGGACTGCTGGTTGCCTGCATTTTGCTGTGGCGTGCTTTCGGCACGTGGGAACTGGCGGACATCTTGCAGCAACCAGTGCGATGGGCTGACGGCGCACAATCGGCGTTACCCATCGTCCTCGTGATTTTTCTCGCCGCTTTTACCAAATCCGCGCAATTCCCGTTTCACTACTGGCTCCCCGCGGCCATGGCGGCACCGACGCCTGTCAGTGCCTACTTGCATTCCGCAACGATGGTTAAAGCAGGTGTTGTGCTGCTTGCGCGCTTGAATCCCCTGTTTCACGATTTCTGGTTGTGGCAACCGGCACTGCTCACCGTGGGCGGCGCCACCATGGCTCTAGGTGCCCTGTCCGCTTTACCGCAGCGCGACCTGAAACTCCTGCTAGCCTATTCCACGGTGAGCGCGCTCGGCACTCTCGTATTTCTGCTGGGCGTCGGGTCAACGGAAGCGATCGCAGCCTGTGTGGTGTTTTTGGTAGCGCATGCGTTTTACAAAGGTGGTTTATTCTTTTTCGCAGGCATTGTGGATCACGAGGCAGGCACACGGAACATCGACGAGCTAGGTGGTCTCGCGAAACACTGGCCTGCGCTTGCGTTTGCTGCCTCGTTGCTCGCGTTGTCCATGGCTGGGGTGGTGCCCTTTTTCGGCTTCATCGCCAAAGAACTCGCTTATCACGCGGTTCTCCACGCGTCCCGGCCGCCAGCCCTCGCGTTGCTCGTTCTCTGCAGCGCTTTGCAGGTCGCGGTGGCCGGCTTTGCTGTGGTCCGGCCGTTGTTTTTTCGTTCGCCTGCGGGGCGCCACGCGCCGCATCGACCAGAGGTCGAGCTCGCTCTCGGCCCCTATCTGTTGGCGGCTACTAGTATTCTAGCAAGCTTGATCCCGTGGCCGGCGTTTTCCCGTTTGCTCGAACACGCGGCCGGGCAGATCGCAGGCTCCCCGTTAGAGCTCAAGCTCGCACTGTGGCACGGCTGGACGCCCGTCCTTGCTCTCAGCTTCCTGACCGTGCTGCTCGGCGTAGTGGCCTTCTTCCTCCGCAATCTCTGGTGTGCTGTTGCTCGCAGGGGGCGGGCGTTGGTCGGCGTCGGTCCGGCGGCTGTGTACGACGCTAGCCTCGCTGGCCTTGCGCGGCTCGCCGCGTGGCAAACGGGCGTCCTACAGACGGGCAAACTCCGGCAATATCAAGCCCTGGTTCTGGTCACCGCCGTCTGCACCGTGCTCCTCGCAGCCGTGCTTGCGGACTGGGGCCATCTCCACTTTCGGTGGCAAAAGCTGTTCCCGACGGAAGCGGCGGTCATCGTTGCCATGATTGCTGGTCTGGCCACGACTATCTTTACTCCCTCGCGCCTCACGGCAATCGCCGGACTCGGCGTGACCGGGTATGCTGTCGGTGTCTTCTTTCTCATCTTTGGGGCGCCCGATCTCGCCATGACTCAGTTCGCGATCGAAACCCTCACGGTGATCTTGTTCGTGTTAGTGTTGTACCGGCTTCCGCGCTTCCAGTCGCGCTCGACCCCCGCCGTGCGCCTCCGTGATGCGGCGCTATCGCTGGCGGTTGGCGGCGGTGTTGCCCTGGTCGTGCTGGTGTTGCTCGCCGACCCTGCACCTTCGGTGCTCGCCCCGTTTTTTCTTGCCAACAGTGTGCCCGCCGCTCACGGGCACAATGTCGTGAACGTCATTTTGGTGGACTTTCGGAGCCTGGACACCCTAGGAGAAATTACCGTGCTCGGCCTTGCGGCCGTGGGCGTGGGCACGCTGATGGCGATGTGGGGGCGTTACCGATGAGGTCGCTCATTCTCCTCACGGCCACGCGGCTACTGTTTCCTTTAATGTTGCTGTTCTCCGTTTTCCTGCTTTTACGCGGACACAACGCGCCCGGTGGTGGGTTCGTCGGCGGGTTAGTGGCGGGGGGCGCGCTCGCCCTGCACGCCCTTGCCCACGGCATCGTCGCCACCCGCCTAATGGTGGGGTTTTCGCCCGTTGCGCTCATTTCGGCTGGGCTGACCCTCGCAGCCATGAGCGGGCTGGTTGGGTGGTTTTGGCAGAAGCCTTACCTCACTGGGGTGTGGGGTGTGGTGCCGGTGCTGGGTACCGTGGGCACTCCCTTACTGTTCGACCTTGGAGTCTACGTATTAGTGGTGGGCATCGTTACCCACATGTTGTTCCTTCTCTGGGAGGAGTGAGGGTGGAGCTGGTGATCGCCCTGACGATTGGTTGCCTGTACGGAGGCGCTTTCTACCTCATGCTCCGGCGCAGCATTGTGAAACTGCTGCTGGGCTTAGGCGTGCTGGGTCATGCAGCTAACCTGCTCATTTTTTCCACCAGCGGCTTGCGGCGGATCGCTCCTATCGTGGAGGGTACCGGCCTCGCGCCTCATGGAGCAGTGGCCGACCCAGTACCGCAAGCGCTGATTCTCACCGCGATTGTGATCAGCTTCGGGGTGCTCGCCTTTTCCGTGGTGTTGATCAAGCTTACGGCGGCGGCAGCCAAAACCGACGACGTCGATTCCTTACGCACCTCGGAGGAGTAGCGAGGAGCAGCAAGCGGAGGCGTCGCTGTGCAAGGACATTTGCTCGTTTTGCCGCTTCTGATCCCACTGGTTGCAGCGGCCGTTTCGTTGCCGGCGCGGCTGCCGTTCCAGCGCGGGGCGGCGCTCGCTGCCGTGACCGCCCACCTGCTCGCCAGCCTTTGGCTGCTTCGGGCAGTTTTGCCCGGGGATGTGTTGGTGCTGCAGGTGGCAGCCTGGCCGGCGCCGTTCGGCATCAGCTTTGTCGGCGATACGTTCAGCAGCGTACTCCTCGCGAACATGTCGTTTATCGCTTGGCTGGTCGCGCTGTACTCGATCGCGTCGGTTCCCAGGGAAACCCAACAACTTGCCTTTTTCCCGCTGCTGCTTGTGCTGTTGGCGGGCGTGAGCGGTGCCGTACTCACCGGCGATCTCTTTAACCTGTACGTGTGGTTCGAAGTCTTGCTTATGGCTTCCTTCATCTTGCTCACGCTCGGTGCCGAGCGCTCGCAGTTAGAAGGTGGGCTCAAATATGTCGCCCTGAATCTTATCGCTTCGGCCTTCTTTTTGACCGGCGTTGGCCTGCTGTACGGTGCCACGGGGACCTTGAACCTGGCCGATCTATCCCAGCGGATGCAGGATGCGCCGCTGAGCTTTCCGCGGGTGGCGGCTGTGCTGATCTTGTTCTTGAGCTTCGGCATCAAAGCAGCCGTGTTTCCCCTGTTCGGATGGCTCCCGGCGTCGTACCACACGCCGCCTGTGGCCATCACAGCGCTCTTTTCCGCACTGCTCACGAAGGTCGGCGTTTATTCGATGATCCGCGTCGGCACCCTCCTGCTGCCCGAGCCTCCAGAAGCACTCCGGAACACACTGCTCGTGGTGGCTAGTCTCACCATGGTGACGGGCGTCCTCGGTGCGGTCGCCCAAATGGAAATGAAGCGTTTGCTTTCCTTTCACATCGTTAGCCAGATTGGTTACCTGGTTCTCGGTTTTGCATTGTACAGTGTCTCTGGACTCACAGGTGCGATCTACTTTTTCGTGCACGTCTCCATTGCCAAAGCGGCGTTGTTCCTAGTTGCCGGAGAGCTCGAACGCCTGTACCAAACCACCGACTTACGCCACCTCGGCAACGGCTACCGCGACGATCCGCTACTCGCCGCTGCCTGTTTCGTCGGCGCCATGGGCCTTGCCGGCCTGCCCCCACTGTCTGGTTTTTTTGCCAAGTTGCAACTTGCAGTTGCAGCGCTGGAGGGCAAGGCGTTTCTGAGCCTCGGCGCCGCGCTTTCCGTCAGCATGCTGACCTTATTCTCGATGACGAAAATTTGGGCGGAAGCTTTTTGGAAAAGTGCACCGGGGCGCGGGCAAGCGTCGAGCAGGGTGCCGCTGACCATGCGCGTGGCCACATTCGGCCTGGCGTGCGCGGTCGGACTCCTCGGTGTTTTTGCGGAGCCCTTGTTCACCATCGCGCAGAATGCGGCCGAACAACTGCTCGACCGTCAGGCATACCTGGAAGCGGTGCTCAGAGGACGATGATGGCTTTGTTGCACTTACTTCTCGCCGTGTTGTGGGTGGCGCTCACCGGCCAATGGTCGCTGAGCGATCTCACGTTCGGTTGGTTTCTTGCGTACGGGGTCTTGTGGCTAACGCACCCTCACGGAGAGGGCACGTACTTTGCGCGAATCCCACGTGTCTTCCGGGCACTCCTGGCATTTCTGTGGGAAATCGTGCTGGCGAACTTGCGTGTCACCTATCACGTCTTCGCCCCCCTCGAACGCATGCGGCCGGGCATCGTTGCTGTGCCGCTCGAGGTCCAAAGCGACGCCGCAATCACGATGCTTGCCAATGCGATCACGCTGACGCCGGGCACCTTGAGTCTCGACGTTTCCTCGGACCGCCAGATTCTCTACGTGCATGGCATGCGCATTGCGGACCCCGTAACTTTTCGCGCCGAAATCAAATCCGTGCTTGAGCGGCACGTTAAGGAGGTCCTGGAATGATTCCTGCCGTGTGCGTGTGGGTAATTCTTCCGTTGCTGTCCGTCGCTGTTCTCCTCACCGTCGTGCGGCTTGCCCTCGGACCCAGCTTCCCGGATCGGGTGGTCGCGCTCGATCTACTCACCACCATTGGTGTCGGCATCGTTACGGCCGCCGCGCTGGCTTGGCAGCAAGCCGCACTGTTCGACGTTGCGACGGTTCTCGCCCTCGTCTCGTTTCTCGCCACGGTGGCATTCGCGCGGTACGTGGAAAGGGGGATCCGCCTATGGTCGTCGAATGGGCAAGCGTAGTTTTGTTATTAGCAGGCACGTTCTTCATGTTGGTTGCGAGCATCGGCATCGTTCGCATGCCGGACGTGTATCTGCGCATGTCTTGCACCTCCAAAGCAGCTACGTTGGGCAGCGGTTGTTTGCTTGCTGCCTACGCGTTACAGGCCCCGGAAGTTGGGGTTGCCGTGCGCGCGGTGGCCACCGCTGTGTTCCTGCTACTGACTGCGCCGGTGGCCGCCCACATGATCGGCCGAGCTGCCTACCGCCTCGGCGTGCCTTTGTGGGCGGGCTCGTGCTGCGATGAGTTGCGGGGGAAATATTCCGACGCGGGTGACCTGTTGCGCAGCTCGCCGGCTGGCACTGGCAACCTGGACGGGCAGAAGGTGCGCTGAACGTGGCGGCGCTCTTGATGGTCGCGGGGCTCGCGTTGCTCCTCGGCGGGGCCGAAGCGCTTGTCCGCGGGGCCGCGCGGCTGGCCAGCGCCCTGGGGGTGAGCCCGTTGCTCGTAGGGCTGACAATTGTCGCTTGGGGCACGAGCGCACCGGAGTTGGTGGTGAGCACGATGGCGGCATGGAGCGGTCGAGTCGACATCGCTGTTGGCAACGTGGTGGGCAGCAACGTGTTCAACGTGCTCTTCATCCTCGGTGCTGCTGCAGCAGTCGCGCCCTTGGCAGTGTCACGTCAACTGGTGCGCATCGAAGTGCCCTTGCTCGTTCTCACGTCTTTGCTGGTATGGTGGTTTGCCACGAACGGGCACATCGGGCGCAGCAAGGGATTCCTTTTGCTCCTTCTCGGCGTGGCCTACACGGCGTTGGCGGTGCGCATGGGTGCCACTGCGGACCAAAGCGAGCCGGTGGTGGTTCGCACTCAGCCGAGCAGAGCGTACAATGTTGCCCTGATCGTCGCCGGCGTTGGATTGCTGGTCGTCGGCGCCCGCTGGTTTGTGCACGGAGCTGCCGAAGTCGCCCGCTGGTTGGGTGTGTCGGAGCTGGTCATTGGTCTTACCATCGTTGCCGGCGGCACTTCGGCTCCAGAATTTGCCACGTCGGTGGTTGCCGCCTTCAAGAAAGAGCGCGATTTATCGGTCGGTAACGTCATCGGCAGCAACTTGTTCAACTTGTTCTTCGTGTTGGGCGCGGCGGCTTCGATTGCGCCGCAGGGCGTGCCGGTTGCTCCCGCAGCCTTGCACTTCGACTTCCCCGTGATGGTGGCGGTTGCTGTGGCCTGCTTGCCGGTATTTTTCACTGGCCAGACCATTGCCCGATGGGAGGGCTGGCTCTTCCTGGGCCACGGCGCGGCGTACTGGGCCTACCTCCTCTTCGCCTCCGCGGAGCACGATGCGTTACCGATGTTCAGCAACGTGATGCTGGTGTTCGTGATCCCGCTTACCCTCGTCACGCTGCTGGTCAGTGTCGCCCGGCAGCTCAGGCGTGCTCGCAGGCCGCAGCCGAGCCTGTAAGCCCATCGCGGATAGGTGGGTTGACGCACGCCGCGCGGCAGCGCATGCGAAATCGAGCGACACCAACCAAGGAGACCGGCGCCATGGACTTTACTGTACCCGAGGAAACCCAAGCTCTTTGCCGCGAACTGGACAAATTCATGGACAGCTATGTGTACCCCCTGGAGAGGTCGCGCGAGCGGTGGGTCCTGCAGGAAGGAGGGCCGCCGTATCCGCCCGCGATTCGCGCCGCGCAACGGAAGGCCAAAGAGTGCGGATACTGGGCTTTCCACTTGCCCAAGGAAGCCGGAGGTGCCGGCTTGCCCTTCATGCAATACGTGTTCGTGAACGAAATTCTCGGACGCTCACCCTTGGCCCCTGTGATTTGCGGCTCTCAAGCACCCGACTCGGGCAATGCCGAGATTCTGTGGCGTTTCGGCACCGAGGAGCAAAAGGAGCGTTGGCTGCGCCCACTGGTGGACGGTGAAATTCGTAGTTGTTTCTCGATGACCGAGCCAGAGGTCGCGGGCTCCGACCCGCGCTTGCTTCGCACCACCGCGGTTCGCGACGGCGAGGAGTACGTCATCAACGGACACAAGTGGTTTACCAGCGGGGCCCACGGGGCCGCTTTCGCGATTGTGATGGCACTCACCAATCCGGAGCGCGACAACCCGTACCTCCGCTACAGCATGATTATCGTGCCCACGGACACGCCCGGCTTCCGCATCGCCCGCGGCGTGCCTGTACTCGGCGAAGACGACAACCACCATGCCGAAATTTGGTACGAGAACTGTCGTGTGCCGGTGACCAATCGCCTGGGCGAAGAGGGCATGGGCTTCGTGATTGCTCAGGAACGACTCGGACCGGGCCGCATCCACCACTGCATGCGCTGGCTCGGCATGGCGCAGCGGGCATTCGACATGATGTGCCGCTACGCCAACCAACGCTTTGCTTTTGGCAGCACGCTCGCACGGAAGGCCAACATCCAGGATTGGATTGCCGAGGCTCGCGCAGAGATCCAAGCAGCACGCCTGATGACATTGCATGCAGCGTGGAAGATCGACACGGAAGGCGCACACGCCGCCCGCGAGGAAATTTCCCTGATCAAATTTTTCGGTGCGCGGATGTTGCACAACGTGGTGGACAAGGCCGTGCAGGTCTTCGGAGCGGCTGGCGTGTGCGACGATCTTCCGCTTTCCCACTTTTACCGGCAGGCGCGACTGGCGCGGATTTACGATGGTCCGGACGAAGTGCACAAAATGGTCGTGGCACGCCGGATTTTGCAAGCATACGCCGACGAGGCTGCGGCCGAAGGCGCAGCCAATTAAGGGCGCCTACCGTTAGGTTGCGCCGCGCGCCCGACGGCTGTGCCCGTGATGGGATCAGAGTCCAGCGACGAGGCCCCCGCTCACCCGTGGTCCAACACACGGGCGGCCGGAAGCAACCGTAGGGGCACGGCATTCCTTGCCCCACAAAAAGCCGCGCCCCAATTGCCATCGGAATCATGCGACAACCCTACCGCTCGGCGCCAGCTCCGTTACCTGCGGCTAACCAGTGGCTAATGGGTCGGCGAACGAATGACTGACGACGGGTGGTAGCTGTATGGTGGGCTCACCACCTTCGCCGCGCCATACAGGGGCTGCCGCGAGTGCCGCGCCGACGGCAAGTGCAAAGAAAATTGTAGGGGCGGGCTTTGTGCCTGCCCGTGGGGGGTATCGGCCGTGGAGAAGGCAACAGCGGCGTAGTGGCGGGCAACGAGGGCAGCCACAAGGGCTGCCCCTACGATGGCGTTGGTGGCCCGTGGCACGACAGCCAGGCGCGGGCACTGATGGCAGCACCATCACCAATCCACGTGTTCCCGACTCGCTATTCGCCGCTCGCCATTCGCCGCTCACCGCTCGCACTTTCTTTGCGGCGCTGGCAGGGTGCACCGGACGACGCCCTAGCGGCTTTGGGCGACGACGTGGTAGCGAGCAGTTCCCGGTGGGCGTTGGAATTCGACATGAAATGTCGTCGATGAATCCGGCTCCAAAACCGAAACTTGTGTCTTCGCCGGCAGCACCAGCAGCTCATTTCCGGCCTCGTCCAACACCTGCACCGTGACGGTGAGATTCCGTGCCCGTCCGCGGCCGCGATTGATTACAGTTCCAGAAACCACCACCGAGGCGCCCTGCGGGTTTGCCTGCTCTTCGACATCGGCAATCGCCAGCTCTGGCCGCTCGACCACAGGAATATCCTCTTCAACCAATATCTTTGGCGTCGGCACGACGACGGCCTCTGGTTCTGGCGGCTGGCGGGGCACGCAGCCCGCAAGCAGCAGGGTCACGATGACACCCACGGTTCGCAACGCAGCTTGGTTCATGGGGTCGTCCCTATCGCCCGAAACCCCGCGCTTTCCAAGGCAACGTTGCCTCTCGCTGGCCTCATTGATACGTAGCGTTGCTAATGTTGGTGCTGGATCCTCCCCCTCTCATCGACTCTCCCTTTGCAACCATTGCGAACAAAATCCTTACAGGTGGGGAGATTGACCGTGCCGAGGCGCGAGCCGTGCTGCTTGCACCGGTAGAGGCGCTGCCGGCCTTGCTCTGGTCAGCGTTCAAGGTGCGGGAGCGGTTCTTCGGCCGGCGGGTGAAGCTTTGCCAGTTACGCAACGCGCGCAGTGGTCTTTGCCCCGAGGACTGCCACTATTGCTCCCAGTCCGCGATTTCCACGGCACCTATCCCCCGCTACCGTTTGGACTCGGTTGCCCAGCTACTCGAGGGGGCCCGCCGTGCCGTTGCTGCCGGCGCGACACGCTACTGCATGGTGACGAGCGGGCGCGGGCCGAGTCCGACCGACATCGAGCGCTTCTGTGCCGCTGCGCGGGCGATCAAAAGCGAGTTTCCTCAGTTGGAGCTATGCGTCTCTCCGGGTCTGCTCGATGCCGACCAGGCCTACGCGTTGAAAGAGGCCGGCATCGACTATGTGAACCACAACCTCAACACCAGCCGCCGTTTCTATCCGGAGATTTGTACCACGCATACATTCGACGACCGGGTTGCCACCGTGCGCGCGGTGCAAGCAGCCGGCCTGAGAACTTGCTGCGGCGGCATTGTTGGCCTCGGCGAGACGGAAGAGGACCTCATCGATCTTGCTTTAGACTTGCGCGCGTTGCGCGTGGATTCGTTGCCGGTGAACTTTCTGCACCCGATCGAAGGGACGCCGCTCGAGGGCCGCAAGGACCTGGACCCCGCGAAGTGCCTACGGGCGCTCTGCCTCATGCGTTTCGTGCGGCCCGATGCCGAGATTCGCGTTGCCGGCGGGCGTGAACTCCACCTGGGCTCTTGGCAAGCGCTCGCGCTTTTCCCGGCAAATTCGTTGTTCGTCGACGGCTACCTGACCACTCCTGGAGATGCGGCCGATCAGGTACGCGCGCTCGTGACTTCGTTGGGCTTCGAGGTGGAAGCCTGAGGGGGCCGGCTCAGGCGAGCTTCTTCCACACGACATCGAAGGCGGCGCAATCCGCCAGCACCGCTTCCGGATCGAACGCTTGCGCTGGTGCCAACACGCCGCTGCGATTGTAGCCCTCCGCTGCCATACGCAAGGCGCCTTGCGCCGCCACAGCAGCAGTGATCCCATAAGGGTCGCGCCCGGTAATCACTAGAGTTTCCCGCCGCGCCTCACCACGGCTCACACCGCGAATTTCCACGCAAATCAAAAAGCGGTCCGCGGCGCGCACGGCGGGATCCGGTCCGCTCGTCTCGCTGCCCAGTAGCCGCTCGGCAATGCGGACCAGCGGTGTCTTGGCCAAAACCCGCACAGGTGGAACCAGCCACAGTGCCCCGAGCGCGACCAACTTGGGCAACGCGAGGTAGGTCCGTACCGCACGAGTGCGCACGTGACGGGGAATCGTGAGGATTTCTGCGCTCGGGAAGCTCACGGCTTCGAGCACTCCCCAGCCCTCCGGCAGTTCCACGGCACGGTGGTAACGCGCCGGTGGTTGACGCACGACTTTGCCCTCCTCGTAGCCGAATCCCTCGGCCCCCAACATGCGAAGCACCGACCGTTTCGTGCCCTGGCTGGCATGGAATCGCGTGGCGTAGACGACCTCAATGGAGGCCACGTCGCGGTAACCTCGGGCCAGTACAGCGGCGCCGCAGTCTGACAGAGCAATTTCAAACGCATGGGCCGGCACGACAGCAACCCCTGCCTCGCGTGCTTTCGCATCGCGCTCCTGCACCGCACGGATGAAGGGCTGCTCCCCGGTGGTGTCCAAATAGTGCGCCCGGGCGGCAATCGCTGCATCCACCACAGGTTCTCCTAAATCGACAAACGGGCCCGCGCAGTTCACCATCACACGGCTGCGTTCCGCAACCGCTGCAAGCGACTGTGGCCGCGCCACGTCCGCAACCATCGTCGGCAAACCACCGTGCTCGCGCGCCAAGGCAGCAAGTTTTTGGGCGTTTCGTCCGGCCAAGAGAGGCCGTGCCCCCCGGGCCATCAACTCCGCCACCACTAAGCGGCCTGTGTACCCGGTGGCGCCAAACACCGTGATGCCGCGCTGCTCCATGCGTCCTCGTTTCGGCCGATCTCGCGGCGGAGTCAAGCGGGCTACCGCCCACCGCGTTCGCTTTGGTACGAACGGAGTATGCCGATCGACGACCTTTCCACAAAGTTACTCTGCGTCCGCCACGGGGAAAGCGAGGGAAATCGCGACCGGTGCTTTTGCGCCACCCCTGAAGTCCCGCTAACGGCCCTAGGCCGCGAGCAGGCGCTCGCGGCCGCACGCGCCCTGCAGGAGCAATTCCGGCCTGCGCGACTAATTTCGAGCCCGTACCGCAGAGCCTGGGAAACCGCCCAAGTGATCGCGCACGAGCTCGGCCTACGGGTGGAGGTCGAGCACGACTTGCGCGAGCGCAGCATCGGCATTTACGCCGGGCAACCCTACGACGTTGTACTCGAGGACCCGACCTTTCGCGAGCACGACCCATGGGCCTGGCGCCCGTTGGGTGGCGAGTCTCTCCTCGACGTAGCCGCTCGGGCGGTGCCCGCAGCCCAACGCATTGCCGAGCAAAACCTCGGCAGCGAGGTGGTGCTGGTCAGCCACGCCGGTGTCATTGCAGCGCTGTGTGCGGCCGCGTGCGGCGGTTGGCAACGCGTGCCTGCAGCCCGAAATGGCCAAATCATCGTCCTGGAATACCGACAGGGCCGGCTCTCGCTGCTTTCCTCTTGAGTGAGGCTGCGGAGGTTTGCGCAAACGAATCTTTTGTGAAACAAGCCAGGACCGAGGAGGTCGACGATGGCGCTTTGGCTCGAACAACCAGCGATGCGAGTGTTTGCCCTCACGTACTTGTTGTTGGTGCTCAAAATGCTCGCCGTCGGTTGGGTGACGAGCTACTACCGGCTGCGCAAGCGGGTGTTTGCCACGCCGGAGGATTATGCACTCCAGGGCCTTTCCCCTCGCGAGGTGCGGGACGAGGACGTAGAACGCGCGCGCCGCGCCCATCGCAACGACTTGGAGAATATTTTGCCGTTCTTTGCGGTGGGCTTCTTTTACGCACTCACCCAACCAAATCCTGCCGTGGCGCGCATTTTATTTGGCGGGTATCTGATCGCCCGTGTGCTGCATTCGATCTTTTACCTGGCCGCCCTTCAGCCGTGGCGTACCTTGGCCTTTGCCCTCGGCCAGGCCATCACCGTGGTGATGCTGCTCATCGCGTTCGCCCGCATTTGGTGACCGATCGAACGCCGGTTCGCCGACTAGCCAGGGTCCTTGCGCACTGACTTGGTCCCTTGGCTTGAGATATAACACCGCGCCACGTTGCGCGGCGGGACTTCCTGCCACACCGCCGGCGGCGGTGCGGTCACTCCGTGACGCGCATCCAAACTCGTTCAGGGAGCCAATGCGCGCACAACCCGGGCTGGACAAGTCCGGCAAGAATCCGAGCGCTCTCGACGATTCTCGGTCCCGGCCGGTTGAAGTATGCGTTGCCATCGACGGCGTAGACACGGCCATCTTTCACCGCCGGTAGCGAGGTCCACTCCGGCTGCTTCCACAGGCAGGGAAGTTCGGCGCGTGTGCGCTCGAGCGGGAAGCCACAAGGCATCAGCACAACAACCTCGGGTGCCGCCGCGGCAATGTCTGCCCAGCTCGCTGCCGCACTCGCTGTGCCCGGCTGTGCGAGCAGCGGGCGCCCGCCGGCCGCCTCGACCAGGGCCGGCATCCAGTTGCCCGCGACCATCGGCGGGTCGAGCCATTCCAAACACAGCACACGCGGTCGGTAGCGAGCGCGCATCGTTCTCCCCTGAACGGCCGCAAGTTCTGCTTGCAGGCGGCCGACCAATGCTTGGCCTTCTTCGGGACAGCCGAGGGCAGTCGCTACCGTCTCGATATCACAAAAAACGCCCGCAAGGTCGTGCGCATGCAACCGAACGATTTGCGGAGCAGGCTGCCAATCGACGGCAAGCGCAGCAAGCTGGTTTGCCGGTAGTGCGCAGACAGCGCAGCCATCTTGAACCAGCACTGTTTCGGGCTCGAGGTTGCGGAGTAACGCCACGTCGAGCTCGTACAAAGGCTCGCCGCGGGCGACGTACGCGCGCACCGCCCGGTCGATCGCGGGGGAGCACTGGTCGCTATCGAACCGCGCGCGGGTCGCAACCGGAAGCCGCTTCGCCTCCTCGGGGAAATCGCACTCGTGAGAAACCGCCACTAAGCAATCGCCTCGGCCCAAGGCGAAAACCGTTTCGGTCGCGGCCG
This sequence comes from Candidatus Binatia bacterium, assembly GCA_026415395.1. NCBI lineage: Bacteria > Candidatus Binatota > Binatia (SeqCode) > Binatia bacterium. The sequence continues at coordinate 51,525 of JAOAHD010000020.1, forward strand.
GCACTAGAGAGGCTATGCGCATCGGGCACGGGAAGTTCACATGTAACGCCTCTGCTCAGGCGGCTGGTCCGGTTCGAGAGTATCTCCGCAAGTGGATCCGCAGCGCGTGCACACGTATTCGAACTTGTTGCCTTGCGGCAAAATTAACAGCAGCCGCTTGCGCACGGGCATGGCCACGCGGCATTGCGGGCACAGTAACAAAGAAGCTTCCAGCCGATCGAAACTATCGCGCGCCATCGTCGAACTCACGTTGTGAGCCGTAGATGGTACCGTTATATGGCGAGCCTGCAAGCGTCAACGGATTCGAGGTCACGGTGCACGAAACCGAAACCAACTCCGGCATGCTGGAGCGCGGCGCGAGTCGCCGCGTATACATTGAAACCTATGGGTGCCAGATGAACCTGGCGGACACGGAGCTTCTACTCGGCCAATTTCGGCACCACGGCTACGAGCCCGTGCGTGACCCGGCGGAAGCTGATGTCATTCTCTTGAACACCTGCGCGATTCGCGAGCACGCCGAGGAGCGCGTGGTGGGTCGCCTCGGCGACCTTTACCGTTTCAAAGCGCGCCGCCCCCACACCCAGCTCGGGATTGTGGGTTGCATGGCGCAACACGTTCGCGATCGGCTGCTCGCCCGCTTGCCCTTCGTGGATTTCGTGGTCGGCCCCGACGGGTATCGGCGCCTGCCTGAGGTGTTACGGGCAAACGCGAGCGACCCGTACATCGACGTTCGGCTCGACCGTACGGAGACCTACGCCGACTTGCAGCCCGAGCGCGAAGCTGGGGTGCGCGCATGGGTGACGATCATGCGTGGCTGCGACAAATTTTGCACCTTTTGCATTGTGCCCTTCGTGCGCGGCCGCGAGCGATCGCTGCCGGCAGGGTTGGTGTTGCAACAAGTTGAGCAGTTAGCTGCGCAGGGATTTCGGGAAGTCGTCTATCTCGGGCAAACGGTGAACGCCTATCACGACGGAACCGTCGACTTTGCCACGCTCCTCCGGCGGACCAACGAGATCCCCGATATTCTCCGTATCCGCTTCACCTCGCCCCACCCCGCTGACATGCGCGAGGCCGCGGTTGCGGCGATTGCCGAGTGCGACAAAGTTTGCCCACAGGTGCATCTGCCCGTGCAGTCCGGGTCGGATGCAGTGCTTGCGCGCATGGCCCGCGGTTATACGGTGGAACAGTACCTGCGGCTCGTGGAGCAACTGCGTGCGGCGCGGGCCGACATGGCCTTGAGCACAGACATCATCGTTGGTTTTCCCGGCGAGACCGAACGCGACTTCGAAGCCACTCTCGAGCTTTTGCGCGAAGTACGGTTCGATCAGGCGTTCATGTTTCAGTACTCGGCGCGCAGCGGCACGAAGGCAGCGAAGTGGCCGGAGACGGTGCCTGCCGAAGAAAAGCAGCGGCGGCTTCGAGCCGTAATCGAGCTGCAAGAATCCATCGCTCGCGAGCGCAATCGTGCGTGGATTGGCAGGACGGTCGAGGTTTTGGTCGAAGGTCCTGCACGCAAGAAGCCGGAGTGGTTCGCCGGCAAGACCCCACAGTTTAAAACCTGCATCTTTCCTGCCTGGACGCCGCCGCAACCGGGGACGCTGGTGGACGTGCGGGTTTGCGACGCCAACTCCCACACCTTGTTCGGTGAATTAAGCAGCCCCCCTCGACGGATCGGGTAAAGTGGGAACGCGCAGCGGGATCCGCACCTCGAAGGTCGTTCCCTGGCCGACGGTGCTTTCGACGCGGATCGTCCCTCCGAGCGCATCGACTAAGCGGCTGGTGACGTACAAGCCGAGGCCAATCCCCTGGGAGAATTCCTCCGGCGCTACCCGCCGGAACGGCTCGAAGATAAACGCCTGCTTTTCCTCGGGAATGCCGATGCCCGTGTCCGTGACATCGATAGCGAGTTCGTCAAAGCTTGCCCGTACGCGCACCCGCACTTCTCCAGCAGGAGTGAACTTCAGAGCATTGTCGATCAAGTTCCGCGCGATGAGCTTGATCTCGGTGGCATCCACCAAGGTGGCGGGCAAGTCGGGCGACACGTCCCAGCGCAAAGCGACGCCCGGGGGAGCCGGACGCAAAGCATATTCGTGCTGCAGCTCGTGCCACAGTTCGTCCAACGGTTGCCGCGCGCCGCGACGCAGCGACTGTTCGCGGCTCAAGTCCAGCGCCACCTGAATGGTTTCCAGCGCCTGCCGCCCTACCGCGATCTGCCGCTGCACTACGTCCTTGAGCTCGCCGACATCGTTTCGCGAGCTGAGCCCGTCTCGCAGCATCTCCCCGTAGCCTAAGACAGCGGCCAGCAAGTTACGGAGTTCGTGCGACAAAATGGCCGCAAAGCGGGCGTTCATTTCCGCGCGTTCTGCTGCCAGTTGCGTTTCGGTGAACAAGTCGCGACGGAGGTGCTCGCTGCGCTGGGCAGCAAGCACGCTAATCAAAGCGGCAAAGAACGGGCCCGTGAGTTGGTGGGGCAACTCGGCATGCGGACCAACAAACCGCTGTGCGTGCCAGCCCACCGCCCAGTAAAGGACCAGGGTCATCCCAGCAGAGAACGTCTGCGCCGCCGGATGCCAAGGCAACAACATGGCACTGGCCAGCATTTTCACCGAGACGAACAACGTCGTGCCCGAAGTGGGCGTGCCGGGGAACAGAAGCCCGCCAACGATGCCGAGCGTGTACGCCACGTCGGTGCCCAGCGCAACCAGGTAAGGGCGGTCCGGAGCAAGCCGGAAGTAGGTGATCAACAGCGTACCCAATGGCGTCACGACCAGCACGGCCAGCCAGGGCCATTCAGAGCGCAGCCGCGGCCAGGAAAACAAGGCCAAGAAGGCAACCAGCAAGAGCGTGATTGCCAGCAATGCCGCGGCCACGCGAGTGAGCTCGCGAGCGAGGAGCTCCCGCTGGTAGGCACGGTACGCCTGATGATTCCTCGCCCCCCGCAAACCTAGCCGGCCACCCTCGCCACCATCCTGTTCCGCCATTAGCGCGCCTGGCGTCGAAAATTAAAACAACCCATGCCGACGCTCAAGAGACCGACAAGGGCCTACTCCGCCTCGGTTAGAGCCCGCAGGAGCCACCGTTCCTTGCGGCGCATGCGCCGGGCTTCGGCTGCCGAGCGTTCGTGATCGTAGCCCAGCAAGTGCAAGAGCCCGTGCACAGTAAGACAGTGCACTTCGCGCAGCAAACTATGGCCGTGTTCCCGCGCCTGCCGTTCCGCGGTTTCGACCGAGATGACGATGTCACCTAACCACTGCTCGTCGCCCGGCACGCGTGGTCCCTCGCGTGCGGCAAAGGCTAACACATCCGTGGGCCGATCCTTCCCGCGATAGCGACGGTTCAACGCGTGGATCGTTGCGTCATCCACCAACTGGACACACACTTCGCCCTCGGGCTCCTGCACCAGTTCGAGGGCGCGCTGCACGAAGGCTCGGAGGGCGCGCACTCGCAAACCGCGCTTGGGGCGGGCAGACACCACGGTAACGCCCATGGAAAAAGGTAGCCGACGGATCCCCTCGCAGGTGCCGGCTCAGTCTGGCTGGCTCTCGCCGTTGCCAGAGCCGTTAGGCCCCTTGGCACTGTTCCGTTCCGCTTGGCGCTGGCTTTCGTAACGATCGTATGCGGCGATGATGTCCTGCACCAAGCGGTGGCGCACAACGTCCCGCTCGCTGAACAAGATGAACTTGATCCCTTCCACGCCGCGCAACACCTGCTGCGCCTCCTTCAAACCGGACGCGCGCCCAGCAGGCAGGTCGATTTGAGTAACGTCGCCAGTAATGACCGCCTTCGAGCCGTACCCGAGGCGCGTGAGGAACATTTTCATTTGTTCGCTCGTGGTGTTTTGCGCCTCGTCGAGAATGACAAAGGAGTCGTTGAGCGTGCGCCCGCGCATGAACGCCAGCGGCGCGACTTCGATCACGCCACGCTCGATCATCTTCTGCGCCCGGTCAAAATCGACCATGTCGTGCAAGGCATCGTAAAGCGGACGCAGGTACGGATTGACCTTTTCCACCAAATCGCCGGGCAAAAAGCCCAGCTTCTCACCGGCTTCCACCGCCGGGCGGGTCAAGATCATGCGGGCAAAGTTGTTCTTCATAATTTCCGCCACCGCCATGGCCATGGCGAGGTAGGTTTTGCCCGTACCTGCTGGCCCGATGCCAAACACGATGTCGTACTCGCGGATGGCATCGATGTATTCCTTTTGCGCAATGCTCTTTGGGGTGATGATCCGCTTGTGGGAGGAGATGTAAATCGTATCGAGAAAGATGTCGCGGAGATTGGCATTGCGGTCGCGACTGAGGATCCGCACTGCGTAGTCCACGTCGCTGGGGTAAATCGGGTAACCCTTCTCGACAACGCTGTAGAGCTGGTTCAGCACCCGCCCGGCGAGCTCACAGGCTACCGGATCTCCCGCCACGTGCAGCGACGTACCGCTCACGCCGATGCGCACGTCGAGCAAGCGCTCCACGGTTTTTACGTGCTCGTCGTGGTTGCCGAGCAGATCTTGAAACACGCGCGGGTTAGGGAAGCTCAGTTCGAGCTCCGCGGCTTCCGCACTGGTTTCGACCAACTCCGTTTCAACCGACAATTTCGAAAACAGCCTCCAGGGCTTCTTGTAACTTCTCTGGGTTCTTTCCCCCCGCTTGCGCCAGTTCTGGTTTGCCACCTCCGCCGCCGCCAATCAACGGGGCAATACGCTTGATAATTTGGCCTGCTGGAAAGCGGGCTGCAAGGTCCTTGGTCACTGCCGCCAGCAACAACGCACGCTCGCCGCGCTTGGTGCCCAGCACCACGATGCCGGAGCCCAGCCGCTGGCGGAGTTGATCGGCAAGCTCGCGGAGAGCGGCATCGTCCAAGCCATCCACCTCCGCAGCCAAGACTTGCACGCCGCTGACCTGACGCGCGTTTTTCAGCAGCAGGTCCGTTTGTCGGCTAGCCAACTGGCTTTGCAACTGCCGCAACTGGCGCTCCCACTCCCGTTGTTGTGCCAGGAGCTTTTCCAGCCGCTCGGCCAATTCGTCCTCCGGCGCCCGCAACAAAGCGCCGGCCCGCTCCAGTACCCTTTCCCGTTGGCGCAGCCACTGCCAAGCACCTTCAGCAGTGAGCGCCTCGATGCGACGCACGCCGGCCGCGATCCCCTCTTCACCGCGGATTTTGAACACGCCGATGTCGCCGCTCCGGCGCACGTGGGTGCCGCCACAGAGCTCGGTCGAGTACTCACCGATGCGGATGACCCGCACCACATCACCGTACTTCTCCCCAAAGAAGGCAAGCGCCCCAGCTTTGATGGCCTCCTCGTACGGCATTTCCTCGGCCCACACCGGGTCGTTCCAACGAATGCGGGCATTGACCTCCCGTTCGATCTCGGCCAAGCGCTCTTCCCCCACCGGCCCGTGGTAGGTGAAATCGAACCGCAAGCGATCCGGCGCCACTAGCGAGCCCGCCTGCCGCACATCGCGGCCGAGCTGTTCGCGCAACACCGCGTGGAGAATATGAGTGGCGGAGTGATTGAGCCGCGCTGCATCCCGCCGTGCGCGATCGACACGCAACCACACTCGCTGCCCCACGTGGAACGCACCGCGCCGCAAGACGCCGATGTGCACAATCAGGTTCCCGCGCGCTTTCTGCGTGTCCTTCACCTCGATCAGGTCGCCGCCCTCGCTTTCGATCCAGCCGGCATCGCCTACTTGCCCACCGCCCTCTGGATAAAAGGGGGTTTCAGCAACCACGACGTGAACCGCTTCTCCGCTCCGCACCTCGCGCCGCAACTCGCCCTCGGTTTGCAAAGCCAGGATCTCCGACTCTGCCTCGTAGAGGAAATCCCCCAGGAAGCGGCTTTCCAGTGTTGTGTCCAACGCGAAGGCATCAGTGAGAAGTTCTGCATGCTCAAGCGCTACTCGCCGCGCCTGCCGTGCCCGCTGGCGCTGCTCTTCCATGCAGCGCTCGAAGCCTTCCGTGTCTACGGTGATTCCCTCGCTCCGCAAAATGTCCTCCGTCATGTCGAGCGGGAAGCCGTAGGTGTCGTACAGGCGAAAAGCCACTTCACCGGGCAGCACCTTTGAACCACGCGCACGCAGCCGTTGCTTTTCTTCCTCGAGGAGCTCGAGGCCCTTGTCCAACGTCTCAGCAAAACGCTCTTCTTCCTCGCGCAGCACTGCAGCGATGTCGGCCTGCCGCCCGAGCGCTTCGGGGTACGCAGCACCGAGGACGTTCAGCACAGGCTCCACCATGCGGCACAAGAACGGCTCGCGAAAGCCCAGATGCCGGGCGTGCCGGGCTGCCCGCCGCAACACGCGCCGCAATACATAGCCGCGGCCCTCGTTTGCGGGGCGCACCCCGTCGGCCACCAAAAACGTTAGCGCGCGGCTGTGGTCCGCAATCACGCGAAAAGCCACATCGTCCACCTCCGAGGCGCCATAACGGCGGCCTGACGCTCTCTCCACAAACTCAATCAGCGGGCGGAACAGGTCGGTGTCGTAATTCGAGGGCACGCCTTGCAGAACCGCCGTCACCCGCTCCAGGCCCATCCCTGTATCCACGTGCCGTGCGGCCAACGGCTGCAGTTCCCCACGTTCGTCCCGGTTGTACTGAATGAACACCAAATTCCACAGCTCGATAAACCGCGCACAGCCAGCATTGACGCCGCAAACATGGCCGGGCACGTGCTGGCGATCGCAGAGTTCCGGACCCCGATCGATATGGATTTCCGAGCACGGGCCACACGGGCCCACTTCACCCATTTCCCAAAAGTTGTCTTTCTCGTCGAACCGCAAGATCCGTTCCGGCGCAATGTCGGTCACTTCGCGCCACAACTCCGCAGCTTCGTCGTCGGTGCGAAACACGGTGGCGTACAACAGCTTCTTCGGCAGCCCCCAATGCTGCGTGAGCAGCTCCCATGCCCAGGCAATCGCTTCCCGCTTGTAGTAGTCGCCAAACGACCAGTTCCCCAGCATTTCGAAGAAGGTGTGGTGGTAACCGTCGTGGCCGACCTCCTCGAGGTCGTTATGTTTGCCGGACAAACGCAAACACCGCTGATAATTCACCGCGCGGGGGATGCTACGCCGCTCCGTTCCCAAGAACACGTTTTTGAACTGCACCATGCCTGCGTTGGTAAACAGCAAGGTGGGGTCCTGTTCCGGCACCAGCGACGCACTCGGCACAAACTCGTGCCCGCGCTCGCGGAAAAAGGCAACGAACTGAGAGCGGACTTCGGAACCAGTCATGGTCGACCGAGCACTAGCAGCCTTCACCCAGAATGGCCAAGACGACCTCTTCAGGAAAGCCGCGGGAAAGGAGAAAGCGGGCAGCGCGGGCGCGCTCGCGCACGTCGGCTCGAGCGTGTGGAAACCGGCGGCCGACAATCTCCCGCGCCCGTTCCCGTTCATCGGCAAAGCTCGCCTGCAGCGCCCTGGCAATCTGTGCCTCGTCCACACCCCGCGCCGCCAAATCGGCACCCGCGCGCAGGCGGCCATAACCGCGTCGCGCCCAGGCCTGGGCACGGTTTAGCGCAAATCGCTCGTCGTCCAAGAGGTGTTGCTCTTGCAAGCGTTGCAACACGCGCGTGATGATCTCGGGCGGGCAGCCGATCCGTTCCAAGTAAAGGGCAGTTTCCCCGACGGAGCGATCGAAGCGACCGAGCCAAGCCAAGACTCGCTGCCACGCCTCCTGCTCAGAAGCGTTCGATTTCCACCCGCGCCGGCCCGCCGAGCCCTTCGCGCCTTTCGAAGTCATCCCAACGAGTATCACTCGTGGACGAGATCCCGCGCAGCTTCAAGTCGAAGTCGCCCGGATTCGTAGCGTTTTTCAGCGCCTCCTCGCGGGTAATCAGCCCCTGTTGGTACAACGCCATCAGCGATTGATCGAAGGTTTGCATGCCGTAACTCACGTGCCCTTGGGCGATGACCTCGCGCAGGTCGCGCAGCTTTTCTTTGTCGGCAATGTACTCGCGCACGCGCGCATTCGACACCAGCACTTCCACCGCCGGGACCATGCCCTGCCCGTCAGCCCGGGGAATCAGCCGCTGGCTAATGATGCCCTTGAGCACGCTTGCGAGAATCAACCGCACCTGGTCGCGTTGGTGCTCCGGAAACACGCTAATGGCCCGAGTGATCGTTTCCGGAGCATCGAGGGTATGCAAGGTGCTCATCACCAAGTGGCCAGTTTCGGCTGCGAGAATCGCGGTCTCGATCGTTTCCAAATCGCGCATTTCCCCCACCAAGATCACATCGGGGTTTTGCCGCAAGGCGGCTTTCAACGCGGCAGCAAAGCTCACCGCATCGAAGCCGACCTCCCTTTGGTTTACGAAGCTGAGCTGATCCCGATGGGTGTACTCAATCGGGTCCTCGATGGTGATGATGTGGGCATGGCGGGTACGGTTGATGTAATCGATCATGGCCGCCAGCGTGGTGCTCTTTCCACTGCCCGTTGTGCCGGTGACTAAAATAAGCCCCCGACGCTCCTCGGCGATCCGCTCTACCACTGGGGGCAGGTTGAGTTCCGCGACCGTGCGGACCTTGTTCGGAATAATGCGCACCACCATGCTCAAGGCACCGCGCTGGCGAAACACGTTGACCCGGAAGCGACCGAGTTCCGGGCTTTCATACGCAAGGTCCGCCTGCAGCTCGGCGGCAAAGCGCCGCCGGTGGTAATCGTCGAGCACGGCGTCCACGGCGGCCTCGACCAACTCGTGGGTGAGCGCAGGGGCCTCGGGCATCGCAACGAGGTCTGCCTTCAGCCGTATGGCCGGGGGTGCCCCGACCTTCAACAGCACGTCGGATGCTCCTAACGCGACCGCCCGGCGCAAAATTTCATCCAAGTGCATGCGGGCAGGCCTGTGCAAACGGCGTACCGAGTGACTTTTTACTCAACGGTAAGGCTGGCCAATGCCTCTCAGCGTCAAATGCAAATGCTCAAGCGCCTCGCGTGCTCTTTTTTGTGTCGTTGCGGGGAGGTTCCGCCGGCTGGCTCTCCTTGGCCAAGGGAGGGAGGCCCATCTTGACCCGGATTTTGTCCTCCAGCCGCAAGGCAATGTCCGGGTGTTGGCGCAAAAACTCCTTCGTATTTTCCCGTCCCTGCCCGATGCGCTCTCCGTCGAGCGAGTACCAAGCCCCGCTCTTCTCGATGATGCCGAGATCGGCACCGAGGTCCACCAGTTCGCCTTCCTTCGAGATCCCGCTACCGTAAAGGATATCGAACTCGGCTTCCTTGAACGGCGGGGCGACCTTGTTCTTCACCACGCGCACTTTCGTGCGGTTGCCAATGACCTCCTCCCCTTGCTTGATCGAACCGACGCGGCGGATGTCGATGCGCACCGAGGCGTAAAACTTCAGCGCGTTGCCGCCGGTAGTGGTTTCGGGGTTCCCGAACATGACGCCAATCTTCATGCGGATCTGATTGATGAAGATGACGATGGTTTTGGAGCGGGAGATGGTCGCAGTCAGTTTGCGCAGGGCTTGCGACATCAAGCGCGCTTGGAGACCCATTTGCGGCTCTCCCATTTCCCCCTCGATTTCGGCGCGAGGAACCAAGGCGGCCACGGAGTCAATCACCAACACGTCGATGGCACCGCTACGCACTAACGTCTCGGCGATTTCCAGGGCTTGCTCGCCGTGGTCCGGCTGCGAGATCAGCAAGTCTTCCACTCGAACGCCGAGCTTACGGGCGTAGCCCACATCGAGCGCATGCTCTGCATCGATGAATGCGCCAATGCCGCCGAGCTTCTGGGCCTGGGCAATAATCTGCAACGCCAGCGTGGTTTTGCCCGAGGACTCCGGGCCGTAAATTTCAATCACGCGGCCGCGCGGCACCCCGCCGACGCCTAAAGCGATGTCCAGCCCCAGAGAGCCGGTGGGCACAACCTCGATGTCCCGCACCTGGGACTGGTCGCCGAGTTTCATGATGGCGCCTTTGCCAAACTGCTTCTCGATTTGGCCCAATGCTAAGTCCAAGGCTCGTTCACGGTTTGGATCCAATGTCATGCTTCTTCGCCCTTTGTCTCCCCCAACGGAGTTTTCCACAGCGGTGTATATACCGCACCTGTGGGTCGTAAGTCACTGCGGTAAAGGATGAATTCTTGCACCACGGACTGCCCAAACGACTCATCGAGGTGCGCTTTGACCTTTTCCTCCAACGCCTCCCAGCGCTGCAAACTGCGCACGCGACAGAGGGTGAGATGCGGCTGAAAGGGCCGCTCTTCTCGCGCAAAGCCTAACGGCGCAAGCGCCTCGTCGAGCTCCCGAGCCACCTGAGCAAGCTTTCCCCCGTCCAGCACTCCCACCCACAACACCCGCGGGCGCCGCAACGAGGGAAAGGCGCCGAGCCCGCGCAACTCGATCGTCCAGGGTGCGTGGTTGCGGGCAATGCGGTTGAGGGTGCCAGTCACTGCGGGGATCGATGCCTCCGGTGTGGAACCGAGAAACTTGAGCGTGATGTGCAAGCTACTGTTGTCCACCCAGCGCACATCGGCGCGGCTTTTCGCCAACGTGCTCTGCAACGCTTGCAGACGTTCACTCACGGCCGAATCCACGTCGACGGCGATAAATGTTCGAATGTGCTTCCCTTCTTCGGTCATCAATTTCCGTCTCGGGGGCTGCGTGCCGGTGCACTGCCCGCACGGCCCCCCGGTGGGCTCTCGCAGTTTAACGGAAGCGAAAGGTGTCCGGCAGTCCCACCCCAATCGCATGGCGCCGCAGCCAGTCGAGCGCAATTTGCGAAGCGAGTAACTTGATCCAATCGCGCGTGCCCCACAATTGGTAGCGCCGCACGAACAGCTGGTCGGCCGTGCTCAGCGCAAAACACACCGTGCCAACGGGCTTATCCGGCGAGCCACCTTCGGGGCCAGCAATGCCCGTGATGCTCAAACCAACGTCCGCCCCGAAGCGCTCCCGCACCCCGCGTGCCATTTCCCCAGCGGTCTGCTCACTAACCGCGCCATAGGCTGCCAACGTCTCCGCTCGTACACCGAGCAATGCTTGCTTCGCTTCGTTGCTGTAAGCCACCACCCCGCCGAGAAAGTACGTCGAGCTACCCGGAACATTGGTGATTCGGTGGCCAACGAGCCCGCCCGTGCACGATTCCGCCACAGCGAGTCGCCAACCCCGTCTGCGGAGCTCCTGGCCGACAACCTCTTCCATCGTGGCATCACCTTCGGCGTAGCAATACGCGCCGAGGCGCTCGCGTAGGCGATCGCCCCATTCGGCAAGGTGGCGCTCCGCCTGCTGGGGTGAACCGTGTACGGTGAGCCGCACGGAAATTTGCGGAAAGGCAGCGCGGAAGTGCAAACGACCGCACTCTGCCGGCACCACGCCGGCAACCAATTCGTCCAACGCCGACTCGCTGATGCCAAACGTCTGAAACTCGCGGGTCAAATACACCACGTCGCGCCCGCGGTGCTCCGTTAGCCACGGGAGAACTTGGTCCATGAACATCGGCTTCATTTCTCGCGGTACACCCGGGAGCGCAAACAAGTGGCGCAGCCCGAACTCCGTATGCAAGTCGAGCCGAAAGCCCGGCGCTGTACCCAGCGGGTTGGGCAAGATCACCGCGCCCTGAGGAAAGCGAGCCTGCTTGAGATTGTTCTCCGGCATCTCGCGACCCATGGCCGCAAATCGCTGGCGGATACTGGCGGCAACCTGCTCGTCCAGAACAAGCGGCCGCTGCGCAAGTTCCGCGATGGCTTCCGTGGTCAAATCATCGGCCGTCGGCCCTAAACCTCCGGTGCTGATCACTACTTCGGCCTCGCGCATCGCCTCCTTCCAGGCCCAGATGATGCACCCCCGGTCGTCCCCCACGACAAGGATCGCAGGGACTTCGAATCCGGCCGCAAACAAGCGGTCGGCCAAGAAGTTGGCATTCGTGTCCACCGTGCGGCCGCTCGTCAGCTCATCTCCAGTACTAATGAGCGCAACTCGTTCGATCATACCGTGAGCGTTACCCCATCGCTGCACGCGCTTCCAGGTGATGGACCGAGATCAACTTTTGCGCCGCTTCACACGGCCGCAGTTTGACCAGAAAACCGCGATGCCAGAACCTGGGCACCGATCTCTAAAGCAGAACGGGGCGTTCTCGCTCCGAGCCCAAGCGATCACCTGTCCACGGCAGTCGCTCGAGGGACTCTGGTTGGGCAGCGACATTTGTAGAGCGGCGCGCACACCTGCTTGCACGGCGAGCGAGCGTCAAGGCGCCCATCGCAGGCGGGCAGCGGATCCGCGCTCCGCCTGACACAATGAACCCAACGATGCACCCGTGGTCCGCGCGGGTTGGATCCGACCTGCCTGAGAGCTGTGGCTGCTCCCGTCGCTGCCGGGAGGGCTGCTTATATTCAGCCGAGCCACAACACGGCTCGGAGGCAAATTTGCGTATACAGGCCAGCCACAACGTCGTCGAGCACAACTCCCCAGCCGCCACCGACTTCACGGTCGATCCAGGCCGCGGGAAACGGCTTCAGCACATCGAACAAGCGGAACAACAAAAAGGCAGCGCCGAGCACGCCCCAGGTTGGAGGAAGGAATAACGTTGCGGCAAGGTAGCCGGCGACCTCATCAATCACGATTTGCCGGCTATCCTTACCCCCAAAAATCGTTTCTGCCCGGCCAGCACACCAAGCAGAAAGTGCGATAAACAGCACGAGGCCGGCCAGTGCTGCCCACGTAGCGCAGGCTGCGAGATGCGCTTGGGCGATTGCCAGCGGGATGGCTACGAGCGAACCGAACGTGCCTGGGGCAACCGGGATGTAACCCACGAATAGGGCCGATGCGAACAGCTTGATTAAAAGCGCCACAACCCGGCCCCGCTCCCCGAGCACGCTAGAAATGGAGCGAGGAGGCGACGAGCCACTCGCTCACCGCCTCCCCGAACCAAAGTGCGTCTCCTGGCGCGCGCTTTCAGATTTTGCCTTGCAGGAAGAACGTGATGACAAGGGCGTAAATCGCCAAGGCTTCCATCATGGCCAAGGCGATAATCATCGGCGTTTGGATGCGATCGGCTGAGTTGGGATTTCGCCCTATCGACTCCATCGCCGCCGCACCGGTACGCCCCTGACCCAGCGCCACACCTCCAGCGGCAATGCCGATGCCGAGGCCTGCGCCCAGACCAATCCACCCCCGCGCTGAGCCATCCTCTGCCGCGAGGGCCGGAAGGGCGACCGTCATCACGGTCACCAACCAAAAGAAGAACCGAACCAATGACTGCATATCCAACCTCCTTTTCGAGTTTTCGCCGCTCCCGCCGTGCGCCCCACCTTCTCTGTCCTCCTCGCCACCAGTGGCGTGGCATGGGCGGCGTTGTCCACAAACTCTTTGCAAGCCTTATGCGTGCGCCTCCGCGTGCCCGTGCTCCCCGTCGTGGTCGTGATGAGCAATCGCCAGCGACAAGTACACAATGCTGAGAATGGTAAACACAAACGCCTGGACCAAGGAAACAAAGGCGCCGAGAACGTAAAAGACCACGGGAATCACGAGCTTGGTTAAGTCGGTAAAGATTTCGAGCACCAGGTGATCGCCCGTCATGTTGCCGAAAAGACGCAAGCCCAACGAAACCGGACGAATCAAGTTGTCCGCAATTTCCAGCGGCAACATGAGCGGGGCAAGCCAAATAATCGGTCCGAGGTGATGCTTGAGGTACGCCATCCCATTTTGCTTGAGACCGAAGGTTACGTAAAACAGCAGCGACGTGACCCCCAGCGCGAACGTGACGTTAAAGTTGCTCGTTGGCGGCGCAAATCCGGGAAATAATCCGAGCAGGTTCGCCAGCAGAATGAAGATGAAAAACGTCGCGTACACGTGCAGATACTTCCGCCCGCCAGGACCGAGCACCCCCTCGATGAAACCGATGAACCACTCGACAAACACTTCCAAGGCATTGCGCCACGTCAACGTTGCGTCGGGAACCACCGGGTCTTGCGCACGCTGTGTCTGCTTCCGTGCAAGCCACGCCCACATCACCAGGAAGACCATCACCAGCGTCGCATGCACCGTGTGCGCCGGTAGGTCCCGCAGCCCGGGCACCAAGCTAACCCACATGAACGAGTGCTCCATAACTTCTCAGGCCTCCCTCCAGAGGCTCGACCAGTTGCTCGCTGCCGTGCTGGTCAAAAGGGCCAGCGTGAACATCGTCACCCCTGCGGCAAAGCTGAGTGGTTCCAGCGGCAAGCGGAACAGCACGACGGTAATGACTCCCAGGAACAACGCGAATTTCCCGATCAGCGCGCCGGCGGCAACCCAACGTGCTCGCCCCCCGATTGCACCACCCTGCCGGGCACGGACCAAGGTGCGAACGAGCACCGCCCATACGCCAAGGTTGGCCAGTGCCCACAAGGACCCAGCGGCCAAGCTTCCGGCGTGGCCAACTCCAGTCCACGCCGCAGACGCCGCTGCCGCTACCGACAAGGCGACGTGCCACTCAACCACGTTGCGGAGACTCAGATTCATCTTGCTTGTCCCGATTCCTCTCCAATCGCCGCAAAGCCCACAGCAAGCGGCTCAGTCCCCCAGCTAAACCAGCCAGCGTGAACAGCAAGGTCAGCCATGGGGCCGACCCGAGATAGCGATCTAAGTAATACCCTGCAATCACCCCGCCGACGACGCTCGCCGCCAGTTCGGTTCCCGCCGCGACCAGCGGGGCGAGGTGCGCCAGGGTGCGCGGGTTCAACGCCATCAACCCCTCTCAACTCTCTGCAAAACTCTGCGCGCCGCCTGCACGGTAACGTCCACCTCCGCTTCGGTGTGGGCGAGCGAGAGAAACGCGACCTCGAACGGCGAAGGAGGGAGGTAAATCCCCTCGTGGAGCATGCCAAAGAACCAGCGACGAAACAGCTCCTGATCCACTGCCCGCGCCTCTTCCGCGTTCGTAACTCGCTCGACCCCGAGGAAGAGCGTCCACATCGACCCCACCCGTTGCACGCAGCCCGGAATTCCGGCTGTGGTCAGAGCGCCACGCAAGCCGTCTTCCAAGCGCTGGCCGAGCTCTTCCAGTCGCTCGTAGGAACCGGGGCGCTGCAAAGCTGCAAGGGTACGGAGACCAGCCGCCACCGCCAAGGGATTTCCGGACAGGGTGCCGGCATGGTACACGGGCCCGAGCGGTGCCAAAAGCTCCATGATCTCACGCCGCCCGCCAAACGCCGCCAGCGGTAGCCCCCCTCCAACCACCTTACCGAAGGAACTCAAATCAGGTCGCAATCCATAGAGGACCTGCGCGCCGCCCCACGCCACCCGAAAGCCAGTCATCACTTCATCGAAGATAACCAACGCTCCGTTGCGGTGGCAGCACTCAATCAAGCCAGCGAGAAATCCTTCCGCCGGGGGAATCACCCCCATGTTCCCCACCACCGGCTCCACAATGGCAGCCGCAATTTCGCCGGGGAAGCGCGCAAAGCATGCTTCCACGGAGGCCAAGTCGTTAAAGGTTGCCACCAGTGTGGTCTCGGCTACTCGCGACGGTACCCCTGCACTGTTGGGAACGCTCAACGTCGCTGCCCCGGATCCCGCACTGACCAGCAGGGCATCCACGTGCCCGTGATAACAACCATCGAACTTGATGATGCGGTCCCGTCCGGTGAATGCACGCGCCAGACGGATCAACGCCATCGTGGCTTCGGTTCCGGAACTCGTCAGGCGCACCATGTCGAGCGAAGGCACCGCTGCGCAAAGTTGCTCCGCAAACTCCACCTCGCGCACGGTCGGTGCCCCAAAGGTCGTTCCATCACGCATCACATCATGAATAGCACGCAAGACCTCCGGAGCCGCATGCCCCAAGATGAGCGGCCCCCATGAGCCCACGTAATCGATGTATGAGCGACCCTCGACATCCCACACGAAGCAGCCTTTGCCACGCTGGATAAAGAGCGGCTCGCCCCCGAGCACGCGCCAG
The DNA here is from genome assembly GCA_026415395.1 of Candidatus Binatia bacterium. Lineage (NCBI taxonomy): Bacteria > Candidatus Binatota > Binatia (SeqCode) > Binatia bacterium. The sequence goes on from JAOAHD010000020.1 coordinate 67,386, forward strand.
GCGCGAACCGGACTATTGACCCCGCCCGGAATCGTTTGTTGGGCGCGGGCAAACAACTGCGCCGACAGCGAAGCGGACATGCACCGGTCGCTAGCGTCTGCAGCTAGCGCGCTCAATCGGCTCACCCCAGACGAGCACACCTCCCCGCGCAAACCCTTTTTCAAAAGCGCCCCAACGAAAACGCAGCCCCCCGCGAATCCGCATCCCACCACAGGCCAAACCCGGACCTCCGACCCAAGCGGGAGGAAACCCTCGCTCAGCTCGTGGGTGAAAACACTCCATTGCTGGGGGCGCCGACCGCTGTTGTCGACCGGCTTCCGCTTCCCTCGACTATTTGTGGATAAGGTGTGGATCTGCGTGGTGGAAACTTCTCTCAAGTGATGGTATTTGTGTACCTAATGATCTTTTGTCCCCAGGTGTGGATACCGGCGTGAAAGAGAAGCTTCGCCTGGTGTTGCAGCAGCTCCGCGACGAGGGAAGCACTCCGGAGGAGCAGGCTGCCCTTGCTGGGTTACGATACGTTGCCCACGCTGATGATCGCTGCATCCTGGAGGTGAAGCCGCTGCTAGCCACCTTCGTTCGCGAGCGACTCTTGCCGCGTATCGAGCAAATGCTTGCCGAGGCACTGGGCCGGCCTGTGCACGTGTTCCTGCGTCCCGTTCGTTCTCCGCAGCGCGAACTGTTTCCCCTTCTCGATCACGGGGACGATACCACCCTGATCGACGAGTCCACTGGTCCCGGGGCATACACGTTCGAAAATTTCATTGTCGGCGCGAGTAATCAGTTTGCGCACGCTGCCGCCCTAGCCGTGGCCCGCAAGCCGGGCCAGCAGTACAACCCGCTGTTCATCTACGGCGGCGTCGGTCTCGGTAAGACGCACTTGCTCCGTGCCATTGCCCAGGCCCTTGCCACCCAACACCCGGGCCTGCAGGTCCGCTACATGAATGCGGACTCCTTTATGGTCGAGGTGGTGCATGCCATTCGGAAAGACCAACTCCCGCAGTTCAAAGCGAACTTTGCGCGGGTGGACGTACTCCTAGTGGACGATGTCCAGCTCCTTGCTGGGCGGGAGCGGACACAGCAAGAGCTCTTTCACCTCTTCAACCAGCTTTACGAGGCGGGAAAGCAAATCGTTCTCGCCGGGGATCAGGCGCCGCGCGATCTCGTGCAGCTCGAAGAACGGCTCCGCAATCGATTCGAGTGGGGTCTCGTTGTCGATCTGCAACCGCCTGACCTCGAAACCCGCATTGCCATCCTCCAACGAAAAGCCCAGTTCGAAGGAGTTGAATTGCCGTATCCTGTGGCGCTCGCTCTGGCAGAGAACTCGGGACAAAATGTGCGCGAACTTCATGGCCTACTCACTCGTCTCCTGGCCCTTGCCTCGCTCAGCAAAGAGGAACTGACCGTCAGCCTCGCGCAAAAAGTAGCCGCCATGAACTTGTCGGCTCCGAAACCGCTAACGCCCGAGCGGATCCAGGAAATAGTGGCCAACTTTTTCGGCTTGCGCCCGGCAGATCTACGTTCGGCACGGCGCACTCGCGCCGTCGCCACGGCACGCCAAATTGCGATGTACCTCTGCCGCACCCACCTCGGCGCTTCGTTCCCCCACATTGGCGAGTGCTTTGGCGGGCGCGACCACACCACGGTGATGCATGCGGTGGAAGTCATCGAGCGCCGCCAAAGCGCCGATCCACGGCTGCGTGGCATGATCCAGTCGTTACGTGCCGCCCTTGAGGGCGGCAGCGCGCCAGCGTCGTTGCCGTGGAAAACATCTTCTGGTTGAAGTGAAGAGGCTATCGATGCCGGCACACTTTTTACCACTTTCCACAACCGAAACTCAGCTCCAGCCCGCTTCTGCTGCGGCTTTTCACAAATCCACAGCGCACACGGTGACTACGGTATGTTGAACTGAAAGAAAAAGCGTAAGGAGAGAGCAATGGAGTGTCACATCAGCAAAGACGAATTGCTCGGTGCACTGTACCTTGCCCAGGGGATTGCAGACCGTCGGGTTACGTTACCGGTACTGACCCATGTTCTGATTAACGTGGGCAGCAGGGAGGTCACCGTGCTTGCCACGGACCAGGAAATTGGTCTCCGCCGCACCTGTGATGCCTCGGTCGCGAAACGGGGAGCAGTCACAGCAAACGCCCGCGTCCTTTACGAGATCGTGCGCTCCCTGTCTGAGGGTGACATTGAACTCCGCGCGGGGGAGCGCCACCAACTGGAACTCAAACAAGGAAAGTCGCAGTTTCGTATCCTCGGCATCGACCCGCAGGAGTTTCCCGCGATGCCAGCCGCGGCAGAAACGAAAAGCAAGGGCCAATTTGCCATCGATGCTGAGGTCCTGCGCCGCATGCTGGAACTCACGCTTTTCGCGGCTTCCAGTGACGAGGCCCGCCCGGCACTGTGCGGGGTTTACCTCGAGCGGCGCGATGGTGCTCTGAACTTCGTGGCCACCGATGGTCATCGGTTGAGCTTGGTCACGCGCACCCTCAAGGGGATGCGCCCGGATACGGGAGTGATTCTTTCCCGAAAGGCGGTGGGCGAAATGATCAAAGTGCTCGATGCAGCGAGCGGCGAGGTGCAACTGACCTTCGGCACCGGCATTGTTTTCCTCACCGCTGGTAACGTGGAGCTAGCGATGCGTACGGTGCAAGCGGAGTTCCCAAGCTACAGTGCCGTGATCCCCAGCGAATCCCCGCGCCATGTGGCGATCAACAATGCACCATGGAGTCAGGCACTGCGCCGTGTTGCCGTACTCGCCGTGGAGCAAACGCACCCGGTCCGTCTCACCTTCGAGACTGGCAGGGTTGAGCTTTCCACCAGAAACCCAGACATGGGCGAGGCACGCGAAGAAGTCGAAGCGGCATACACAGGCGACCCCTTTACGATCGGCTTTAATGCTCGGTACTTACTGGACGTTCTCAACCTGTTTCCTGGCGACAGTGTCGTGGAGGTGGGCCTCGAAGACGACGAATCCCCCACGGTATTCCGCATTCCCGAGGAGCCGGACTTCCTCTACGTACTCATGCCCATGCGCTTGAACTGAGGCCCAGTTCGGGCGTCGGACGAGGGCGGTGGCAAAAATTGTTTTGAAACGCTCGGAAAATCGAGTCTAAGTTACCAGATTTACGAGATTTTTTTTACTCGCTTCGAGTTGGCCCTAAGGCTTTGCTTTGCTAAAGTCCGCGCGTGCAAGAAAAACACGTTTTGAGTGGCGAACCCCTGCCGACGGAGCCGTTGCAGCAGGGTCAAGGCAGCAACGACTACACTGCTAGGAACATTACCGTCCTCGAGGGGCTTGAGGCGGTACGGAAGCGCCCCGGCATGTACATCGGGGACACCGGTGAACGGGGCCTCCACCATTTGGTGTTCGAGGTTGTGGATAACGCCGTGGACGAAGCCATGGCGGGGTACTGCAACGACATTCGGGTCACCATCCATGTGGACGGATCCGTGACGGTGGAAGACAATGGGCGGGGGATTCCCGTGGACATTCACCCTGGCGAGGGTGTGTCGGCCGTCGAGGTGGTGATGACGCGCCTGCACGCTGGCGGGAAGTTCGACAGCGGCGCATACAAAGTGTCCGGTGGGCTTCACGGGGTCGGCGTTTCGGTGGTCAACGCCCTTTCTGAGTACCTCGAGGTTGAGGTGAAGCGCGATGGTAAGGTGTACGTCCAGCGTTACCGCCGCGGCCAGCCGGAGGGGCCCTTGCGGGAGGTGGGGCGCACCGAGGCGCGTGGCACGCGAGTCACCTTCAAGCCGGACCCGGACATTTTCGAAAGCACCGAGTTCAGCTTCGAAACTTTGTCTCAGCGGTTGCGCGAGCTCGCGTTCCTAAATCGCGGCGTGCGAATCCGCATCGAGGATGAGCGGACTCAGAAGGATCACGAATTCTTTTACGAGGGTGGAATCGAGGAGTTCGTCCGCCACCTCAACCGCGCGAAAACGCCACTGCACGAGGATGTCATCTCCATTCATGGCGAGCGCGAAGGCTGCGAGGCCGACATCGCCGTGCAATGGAACGAATCCTACGCGGAAACGATCTTCTCGTTTGCGAACAACATCAACACAGTCGAGGGCGGCACCCACCTGATTGGGTTCAAGGCGGCCCTGACGCGCACGATCAACCAGTATGCGCTCGCGCACGGGCTGTTGAAAAAAGACGCCGAGGCCCTCCAGGGCGAGGACGTGCGTGAGGGGCTCACCGCAGTCATCGCGGTGAAAGTGCGCGAACCTCAGTTCGAGGGCCAAACGAAAACCAAGCTGGGGAACAGCGACGTTCGCGGTTTCATCGAAACGTTGGTGAACGAGAAGCTCGGTCAGTACCTGGAAGAGCATCCAACCGAGGCGAGGAAAATTGCGGCGAAGGCCCTTGAGGCGGCGCGCGTGCGCGAGGCCGCGCGCAAGGCCAAGGAGCTTGCGCGGCGCAAGGGAGCGCTGGACTCGGGCTCGTTGCCTGGCAAGCTTGCCGACTGTCAGGAGCGCGACCCAGCGAAGTCCGAGCTCTTCATCGTCGAGGGAGACTCGGCCGGAGGATCGGCAAAGCAGGGAAGAGATCGGCGCAATCAAGCGATCTTGCCGCTGCGGGGAAAAATCCTCAACGTCGAGAAGGCCCGCATCGACAAGGTCTTGAGCTCGCAAGAAATCCGCCTTTTGGTCACCGCGCTCGGCACCGGCATCGGGCGCGAGGATAAGGACATCTCCAAACTCCGCTACCACACCATCGTGATCATGACCGACGCGGACGTGGATGGCTCGCACATCCGCACCCTGCTGTTGACGTTTTTCTACCGTCAGTTCCACGAGCTGATCGAGCGCGGGCACATCTTCATTGCTCAGCCGCCGCTTTATCGGGTGAAGAAGGGCAAGACAGAGCGGTACCTCAAGGACGATACCGCCCTGGAAGAGTACTTGCTCGACCTCGCCACGGAGAAGTTGGTCATGGAGTCCCCGGCTACGGGCGAAACCTGGAGCGGGCCGGCAATTAAAGAAACCGTCCGCCGCGTGCGCCGCTTGGAGCGCTTATTCCAGCTTGCGGAACGGCACCGGCGGAAACGCGAGGTCGTGGAGTTCCTGCTGCGGGACGGGCGATTTTCCCCCTCGCTCTTGAGCGACGAGACTGCGCTTGCCGCACTGGCGCGTGATCTCGAAGCCGCAGGCCGGGCCAAGCCCAACGGTGAAGAGCGCACAGTCGCGGTAATCGTGGAGCGCGATGAGGAGCACTCGTGTTTCCGCCTGCACGTGGAGCTGCGCGGATCTGGTGGCACATGGGATTTCTTGCTCGACGCGCCGTTTGCCAGCTCGCCCGAGTTCGAAGAGATGCGGCGCATTTTCGCGGAACTCGCGCGGCTGGGCGCACCGCCCTATCGCTTGCGCGACGATGGGCGTGTCACGGACATCCACTCCTGGGCTGATCTCGCCCAACACATTCTCGCGGAAGCGAAACGTGGCGTAGAAATCCAGCGTTACAAAGGCTTGGGGGAAATGAACCCCGAGCAACTGTGGCAAACCACGATGAATCCGGAAACGCGCACGTTGTTGCAGGTCAAAATCGAGGACGCCTACGAAGCCGACGAGGTGTTCTCCATGCTGATGGGCGAAGAGGTGGAGCCGCGCCGGCGGTTCATCGAGGAGAACGCACTCAATGTGCGGAACTTGGATATCTAACCGCGGCGTCAGCTTTTTAAGGACCGTGCCATGGACGTAATCGAAAAAGGCCACCGGATCCCGGTGAACATCGAGGACGAAATGCGGCAGTCCTTCATGGACTACGCCCTGTCCGTCATCATCAGCCGCGCTGTCCCGGATGCGCGCGACGGGCTGAAACCTGTGCAGCGGCGCATCCTGTACGCGATGTACGACCTCGGCAACGACTGGAACAAACCCTACAAAAAGTCCGCGCGCGTGGTCGGTGACGTCATTGGTAAGTACCACCCACACGGCGATGCGCCGGTGTACGAGGCGGTGGCCCGCATGGCGCAAGATTTTTCCATGCGCTACCCACTGATCGACGGGCAAGGAAACTTCGGGTCCATCGATGGCGATCCGCCCGCCGCCATGCGGTACACCGAGGTCCGCATGGCGCGCATTGCCAGCGAACTCCTCGCGGACATCGACAAGGAGACCGTCGACTTTGTTCCCAACTACGACGAAACGCTGCAGGAGCCCGTTGTCCTCCCCTCGCGCATTCCGAATCTGTTGATCAACGGCGCCGCGGGGATTGCTGTCGGCATGGCCACGAGCATCCCGCCGCACAATCTCTCGGAAGTCATCGACGCTTTAGTGGCGCTGGTGGAGCGGCCGGAGCTGACCGCCGACGAGTTGATGGAGTACGTACACGGGCCGGACTTTCCCACCGGCGGCTTGATCCTCGGTCGCGAGGGAATTCGCGACGCATACCGAACCGGCCGCGGAGGCATTGCCGTGCGCGGGCGCGCGACCATCGAAACCGAACCCAAAAGCGGGCGCCAAAGCATCGTGATTACCGAGATTCCCTATCAGGTGAACAAGGCGCGGCTGATCGAGCGCATTGCTGAGCTGGTGAACGAGAAGCGCATTACAGGCATCGCCGACCTGCGGGACGAATCGGACCGCGAGGGACTCCGGATTGTTGTGGACGTCAAGCGCGACGCAGTGGCTGAGGTGGTGTTGAATCAGCTTTACAAACTCTCCGACCTGCAAACCACCTTCAACGTGACCATGCTGGCCATCGTCGACCGGCGGCCGCGCCTGCTGAACCTCCGCGATGCCTTGCAGGTCTTCCTGGACCATCGCCGGCAGGTGATCGTCCGCCGCACCGCATACGAGCTTCGGCAAGCCGAAGAGCGGCTCCACATTCTCGACGGTCTCAAGGTTGCGTTGGATCGCTTGGACGAGGTCATTCGGCTCATTCGCAGCGCTGCCGATCCAGCGGCCGCACGTGCAGAGTTGATGGATCGGCTGGCGTTGAGCGAGCGGCAAGCACAGGCAATTTTGGAGATGCGCCTGCAACGCCTGACGAGCCTCGAACGCGACAAGCTGTTGCAAGAGCGGGAGGAGGTAATCGAGAGGATTGCCCGCTACCGCAGGATTCTTGCCGACGAGCGCGAAGTTTCTTCCCTCATTGTGGATGAACTGCGCGAGGTGCAGAAGCAGTATGGCGACGCCCGGCGCACGGAAATTCTCGACCACGCGGAGGAGCTCTCCGCGGATGCGTTGATCGCCGATGAGGAGGTGGTAGTAACGATTTCCCACGCCGGTTACGTGAAGCGGAGCCCGCTCAGCGAGTACCGCTCGCAGCGGCGCGGGGGGCGAGGCCTGATTGGCGCGACCACGAGAGAGGAAGACTTTGTCGAACACCTCTTTACCGCATCCACCCACGCTTATTTGTTGGTGTTCACCACCTCCGGCAAAGTGTTTTGGCTCAAGGTCCATGAAATCCCAGAGTTTGCGCGCGCTGCGCGCGGCAAGGCAATTGTGAATCTTCTCCAACTCGGCAGCGACGAGAAGATTTCTGCGGTTCTTCCGGTGCGCCGCTTCGATGGTGGCGGCTATGTGTTCTTCGCAACGCGCAAGGGCACGGTGAAAAAGACGCCGCTGGTTGCCTTTTCGAACCCGCGCCGGGTTGGCATCGTGGCGATCGATCTCGAAGAGGGCGACGAAGTCATTGGCGTGCGCCTCACCGATGGGGAACGAGAAGTGATTCTTTCTACGGCCGAGGGCCAAGCCATTCGCTTCCGCGAAGCGGATGTCCGCCCCATGGGCCGTGCGGCGGCCGGTGTGCGAGGCATTACGCTCGACGAGGGCGATGTGGTGGTTGGCCTCGACGTGGTCGACCCGCAGGCGACCCTGCTGGCAGTTTCGGAGCGTGGCTTCGGGAAGCGCACACCGATGGACGAGTACCGGGTGCAGGCGCGCGGGGGCAAAGGGGTGATCACGATGAAGGTCACGGAGCGCACCGGAAAAGTTGTCGGCGTGCAAATGGTGCACGACGACGAAGTCATGCTCATCACCGACACGGGTCGGGTCATTCGCTTCCCGGTGCGCGACGTGTCGGTGATTGGCCGCAATACACAGGGCGTGCGCTTAATCGACCTTGAAGGCGAAGAGCGTGTGGTCGCCGTGGCCCGTTTGGCGGAGCGTGAAGACGGCGTCGCCCCAGCCAACGGCAGCGACACGCAGAACGGCGAAGCTGCAGGCGAAGGCGAGACCATCCACTGACGATCTGGGCGTTAGCGTGGCGCGAGCGGCATAGCGGCTGTCACGCATCCAACCCGGGGATGCCGAGCGACTGGATTTGCCGCGCATGGTCACCTTCTTCGTAACGCAGAAGCTCTCCGTAGCGGCGAAGCACCCGGTAGGCGAGCGCTGCCGCCAACACGCGGATGGGGTAATCCGCGGGCAAGCTTTGCAAGTACGGTTGGATGGTCAGAAAATCCGTCGCCCCGTAACGCTGCATAATGTCGCGCAGGCCACCGTTAGCGGGTCCGATGTTGTAGGCGAGTAGGGCCAAGAACAGGTCGCCGTTTTGTTGCTGCCAGTAGTAGCGCAGGGTCGCGGCTGCGAGGAGCGCGTTGTGGTGGGGGTTGTCCCAATCGAGTTTGTTGGCCCCCGTGATGCGCTTCACGACTCGTTCAACGGGCGCCGGCACCGCGGTGATTTGGAACAAGCCGTGCCCGCCGTCGGCGCTTTTTCTCGGCAAGAAGGAAGACTCTGTTGCGGCAATGCCGACCAGCAGCTCGCTGGGCAAGCGGAAGCGGACACTGGCTTCCTCGATTGCCGGTAGGTAGGGCGCCGCGCGCCGCAGGACGGTGGCAAGCTCGTCGAGCTTCGCCCGCCGGTAGGCGGCGTACACCTGATGGGCGATGCGTTCGCGCTCGCTTTCCGCGCGGGTAGCGAGATTGCGCTCGAGCTCCACGTAGGCACGCGTCGAGGCGTGCTGTGGGGCAAGCCACCAGGCGCTGGTCGCCAACGCCGCTGCCACGGCCAGCGGAGCGGCACGGTGCAGGTGGTGGAGCGGTGCCCTCGCCAGCGCCCAACCTGCCACGATGGCCACGGCGGAGACAAACGCGGTGGCCAAGCTTGCGAGTAAACGGAACCCTGGGCGCTGGACGGACCAGAAGAAGGAGAACGCTTGTCCAAACGCCCACACGGCCGCAGCGGCTGCGGCAGCGCTGAGAGTCGCCCACTCCAGGGTGAACCAGACCATGCGCGGCCACCCGGCCTGAAGCCACGCAAGGCGGCCGCTGCTACTCCGACGTCGTGCCGTCCGCTTTTGCCGCGCTCGCGGCCGCCTCGCCTTCGTCCCCTCCGGCATAGCCTCGAACCCGACTGCTAGCGGCCGCAGGTTGCGCCGGAAAGCGCGCTTCGTCGAGTTGCCCGAGGCACGCAGGGCCCCTTTGCACCGGCCCGTCCCGAACAAGCTGCGGGATTGGCATGGGTTGCGGCGGCCATCGACGAAACCGTCCCATGCATAACGTTGGTCATGACGGCGGAAGCAGCCAACGCGGTCCGGGTGAAATGGTGCGGAATCGCCAATCAACAGGCACGCACCGCTGCTTGTGGCGGCTTGAACCGCATCTGCCGGTCTGACGCGTTGCCGAACAGACACGCGCGATCCTGGGTGCAGTCGGTACGCTCCGACCACCCCACGTTATGTGTCCTGCTGCGATCAACTGCGTTTCTGTTGCTGTCACCTTAGCTTCGAAAAGGACGACGATCCCTTGCCAAGCACCTCCACCAACTCGGCCAGCACGCGCACCTGCCCTTCGGCGCTTTCGCGGAGGACAATTGGGGCGAAATCCGCGTTCTCCGGCTCGAGGCGGATTTCCACGTCACGCCAGCCTTCGCGGTCGGCGGCCTTGCGGCTGCGGTAGCGCTTGACGGTGTAGCGCCCGCCTGTCTCGGGGTCGTGAATGTTGCGGTGTCAGACCAGGGCGATCTTTCCCTGGCGGCTCCCCTCGACCGGCGCCCGGAAGAGGCACCACGCTCCATCGGGAATCCGCGGCTCCATGGGGCGGTCCACCAACTGGGCGACGAACATGCCGGGCTGCAGCCACCGCCGCGAATCGGGTGCCACCCATTCCTCTGATGCGACGGCTTGGGGCTCACCGAAGGCGCCGGCTGCTGCCTTGAGAGTGAGGAGCGGCACGCAGGTGCGGTACTTCTCGTCCGCGCTCGAGGTTACGCGCCGGAAGGGCAGGACCTCCGCAGCCACCACTGGTGGTTCCGCCGCACCCTGTTCCGCCCACTTCTGCACCGAAGAGCTCCGCCTGCTCTAGGACCGTGAGCGTTGCCTTCTCCTGCTTGTCGGGCGGGTAGCCGTACTTCCGGAGCACCCGCTTGACCAGGCGGCGGAGGAGCGACCGCACGTTCTCGCGTTCGCGCGCTCGGTCCAGTCGATGGTGACGTTCCGCCGCACTGTCTCGACAAGCTCGCGGGCGATCTGCTTGAGGGTCGGCTCGCCTAGCACCGTGACCGCGCTGGCGTTGGTCTCGAGGGCATCGTAGAAGGCGAGCTCCTCTTCGGTGAGACCGAGCACCTCACCTCTCCGGTCCGCTTTCCGCATCTCCCTGGCTAGGGCGGTCAGCTTCTCGATCACTTGGGCTGCCTCAACCGCTCGGCTCTGATACCGGCGGATCGACTGCTCCAACGGTTCGGCGAACGAGCGCGCCTGGACCACGTTCCTTCTGCGGCGAGTCTTGGTCTCGCCCGAAAGCAGCTTGCGCAGGAGTTCCACGGCGAGGTTCTTTTGCAGCATCCCCCGCACCTCGGCGAGGAACTCATCGGAGCGCATCGAGATGTCGGGCTTCTGGAGGCTCGCCGCAACGAAGATTTCCACAACGCCTTCCGGGGCCACCGCGCGCGAGATGATCTGCCGCACGGCGTGATCGAGTTTCTCCTCCGGCCGTGCTTCTCGCGGCGCGCGCTTGGAGAGCACAGCCTGCACCGCATGGAAGAAGGCCACGTCGTCCCGAATCCGCAGCGCGGCTTCGTCGGGCACCGCGAGGGCGAAGGCGCGAGAAAGCTCCCGCCCGACCGCCGCAAGGAACCGGTCCTTGCCGTTCTCGTGGGCGAGGATGTGTTCCTGGGCGGCGGGGAGGAGCGCGAGTCGCTCCTCGTTCCGCCCCGTCTTCCAGGCGCGCCAGTCGAAGCCGTAAAAGAGGTCGCAGCAGACCTCGTACTTCTCCTGCATCAACGCCACGGCCTCGTTCTGGTTGATGGCTGTCGTGCTCGACCTCCGGATCCGGACCAAGACGATCGGGCCGCCCGACCGGACACCCCACCGCAGGCTTGACTGTCACGTCCGTTGGCTCGGTGCGCGGGTCGCTCCCCAGGTAGGGAACGCCGTTCAGCTTGAGCCGGATACGGCTTCGTACACCGACGACCTACCCTTCCACGCGCGGGAGCGCGATTCCGGTTCCGACAACTCGTCGAAGTTGGGTGCCTTCAAGCTCCTCCCCACCACCTGCTGAGAGCACAGATGGGAGGTGAAGGCCCGAAGGCCGAGAATATGGCTCACCTCCTGGGTGGGCCTGCTCGCAATCCGCATCCCCACGGAGACGACGCAGTGGACATGCTTGCCTGGAGGTTCGCCCTCGCCCTTCCACTCCGTCTTGCGCAGCGCGTCCGCGAGTTAGCGGGAGGCGCTCGCTCGCCTCCCGCTCGGTCTCCCCGTCCACCGTGCTTTCTGCTTCGGCAAGGAGCTTGGTGTCGATGCGGAAGGTCAGCTCCTGCTGCCCGTCCGGGTTTTCCACTTCTTTGAAGGCATTCTCCTTGGCGATGTGCTCGTGGATCAGCTTGGCCAGGTCGGTGCTGTCGCAGACCACGATCGGCCGCCGCTTCCGGGCTTCCAGCGCACCGTACAACTCCCCTTGCCCGCTCTCCCGGTCGGCCGGGCAGAGGCGGAGGGGAAATTCACATCGCCACCACGGCAGAAAAGGTTGAAGTCTTCAATGTAGGGGGAGCAGAACACCAGATCCCATGTTTGTCCACCGACAACCTAGCCTTGCCTGCCGATACACAACGCCACATTCTCCCCCGCGAGCATGTGGTGCATGACCTCGGGGCGCGGCATGCAGTGAAAGCCGCGCGAGCGGTCCGTGTAGTAGGCGTACCGCACATCGAAGGGGCGATAGAGGATGGGCTTGATTTTATCCCGATTTAGGCCGGAATCTCGCAGGTCTTGTTGCGCCAGGGGCACTTTCCAATCACGCGCATCGTTGCCTAATCGATATGCGTGCCGGGCTAGTTCGGGTCGCAGGCGGGAGAAGTTGAGTACCGTTGTCCACACCTCCTCGGGGGTCCAGTGGATGGTCAACCGGTCGCGGGCGGCGACGATGCCCACCCTGTAGGTGCGGAAGATGTCGGTCACCCTGGGGAAGGTGTTGCAGCGATCTAGATCGGCCTCCTCTCGCGGCACAAAGCGGCACAAAGAGGTAAAGCTTTGGCCTGGGGCGGATAACTTTTCACGGCGTGTTGGTTACGTTGTGGCACTTTAGCCAGGCTTACTTAAACTCCCGCGTGCCCCACAGGTCGGCATGGCGCACAACGGACTCGCCGCCTTTGCCCGTCTTCACGAAAAAGGCGATGGCCGCCCCTGCCGGATGTCGAAGACATTCTCGTCAGGGCTACCATCGGGGCAGCGCTCTCGCTTCAGGGAGTTCCCGTGCAGGTCCAAGATGTAGATCTCGTCGAAGGTCTGCATCAGGCTGCGCCGCATGCCGCGGAAGGTGGGGTTGTCTAGGTAGGAGTGGTTCGTAATTAAGCCGGTCACGCCCTGCCCGGTCTGTTCGATCTTCCATTGGGCAAAGCGGATAAGCTTCACATAGTCGTCCTGCAGCCATTTAGGGTTCTTCTCCCCCAAAGGCTTACCGTCCACCTGCTTGTAGGTCTCGATCTGCTGGAGAATCCACTTCCCGTTGTTAGCCGAGTGCCCCGAATAGGGCGGATTGCCCAGGATCACCAGGATCGGAACCTTATTTGTCGACAAATTCCCGGACGGCCAGCTCGGCGGCCCGGGCCACGAAGGTCATCGTGCCCGCCGCCGGGTCGAGCAGCGTCACCTCCTCGGAGGCCAGGCCGTCGGGCTTGCCGAAGTGCGACTTGAGCAGTTCTTGCAGGGAGCGGACAATGTAGGAGACCACCGGGTCGGGGGTGTAGTACACGCCGCGGCGCTCCCGTTCCTCGGGGTCGTAGTGGGCCAGGAAACTCTCGTAGAAGTGCACCACCGAGTCGGTGCCGCGGCCCTCCCGGTAGTAGCGATCCATCATGGCGTTCACGTCGGCCACGGCCAGTACTTCGGCGATGTCGTCCACGATCCAGGCCATCTCTTCGGGGAGGTCGACTAGGGAGATGAACCGGAACAGGTCGCGCAGCACACCCACGGTGGGAGGGATGTGATCGAAGGCCGCCCCGCGGGAGAAGCCGTTGGTTGCTCGAGTACGGGCGGCGAATAGGCCATAAGTGATCGTCTGGGCATAGAGATCGGCAAAGTCTTCCCCGGTGAGACCGTCCATAAGGTTTTTGTGGAAGGCCTCATAAAACCCCAGGAGTGGACCATTTTGCGCTGTTTGTTCCTCGGCCAGCCGCTGCCGGACGATGTCCCGCAAGAAACGGGTGCGCTGGGCCGGTTCGACGGCCAGCTGTTCCGCGGTTAGGGGCCTCGGCAGGGAGAACCGGAGGAACTGTTCGATGAGCGGCCAGACCTGGACGGCGTTTTCCAGAGAGGGCACCTGGTGCAGTTGGGCCAGGACGAGGGGCGGGCCAGTTGGGCCACGGCCACCCGCTGCCCGTTGCGGTAGAGGCGAAATTCGAGAAAGTTGGTCAGAATGAGGTTGGGGAAGGTGGTCAGATAGCGCCGCAACTGCTCGGAGACCTCAACCTGATCCAACAGCTCCTCGGTGGGCGGCTTGGCTTCGATTTAGCCCACTCTGCGGCTTGTCCCATCCCAGATGCGGAAATCGGGATTGCCGGCTTCTGTCGGGGGCGGTTGGATGGTCACCTGGATTTCTGGGCGCCTCATGACCTGGGCTACAGCCTGGATGAGATCACGCAGCGCGGGGTAAAGGCTTTCCTCCCGCGCATCCCCCGTCTGGGTGACGTCGGTGAGCTTCTTGAGGTATGTTTTGAAAATAGAGTTCTTCTGTGCCATTTCTCACTCAACTGTTTGCCCCTATCGGCCCGCCCTTGACCCAGGTGCCATGAAACTGGTCCGGCAAGTTGCCTTCGGCGTCAATGTCGTCCTCGCCCAGGGGTTTCAGTACGTTTTGGCGGGCTTCGTCCAGCGGTCTTTATGCTTCTGGTTGTTCGGTCGGTGCGCCCTTTTGCAACTCCTCCCGAATCGCCTTGCGAAGCTCCTGATTCAACCACTTTTGAATGACGCGCTAGTTGTAGTTCATGAGGCGGTAGATGCCAAAATCCAGGTCGGCCAGATCAAATTGGAAGAGTTCGTGAAGTAGGTTTTGGAACCTCTTTCGTGGTCTCACGCCAATTCCCCCTTGCGTTGGCAAACGCATCAAAGTTCTTAACGTATTTGATGGCGTAGGGCGGGACCGTGCAGATCATCTGCACCTTGCCCAGCCAGGGGTGCCGGAGTCTTTGCAGGCAGGGTAGGATTTGAAATTCGTGGTCATGGTTGATTACGCAGGTTTGGTTCATCGAACAGGGTATTCTAGACGTCATCCTCGCCGGTGCGGTGCGGGTTTTCGCGGTCCAGATGCCAGCTCAGGGGATTTTCGGCGATGTAGCGGCGGATGCGGTCGAGGGCTGCGGCGTCGCGGACGATGTGTTCGTAGTAATTGCGTTGCCAGACGGGAACGCCTGGGGTGCCGCGGCGTTGGTTGATGCGTTTGGTGACGATGGATTTGAACCCCGCGACGAACGACGCCAGCGACCGCGGCGCACGTTGCAACGATGGTTGGAGCGCACGGCTGTGCGCCCCTATACGTCCGTGCGCGCCTACATCGGCGTGCGTCCGTACGGGTTCATCCGCGCTGATCCAAACGATGCAGTGAATGTGATTGGGCATCACCACAAATTCATCCGGCGACAATTACATTCCGCGGGGAAGCCGGACCGATTGGGACCATTCGGTTTGCACAATCTGCCCAAATTGATTCAACCGTATCTTCCTGAACAGACATGCCCGATCTTGCGTGACGATAGCGATGAAGTACGCCCCTGCTCGGGAACTCGTAGCCATTGAGACGAATCGAAGGGCGATGGTGGCGGGCTGGATCGTATTTCATGTTCGCTTACCTGGTAAAATTGCCTTCAGCTAAGCTCACGCCCACGAGGTGTGTTGGCGGTATCCCACGGCTTCGCCTCGAAGCCGTGGGTGGCTGAGTTCGCGCTGTTGGATCCTGCCGGAGAACCCATTTTCCTGCCGGTGCGCATGGCAACGCACCCTACCTTGTTCGCTGCGAGTCGATCAGAGCAAGTGCAACGGATGGCCGGGCGCGGCAAGGTGCAGGCGGTTCGCGACGTCGGTGCCCCGCATCTTCCGCGAGCGACGCCGCGGTTGCGCCGTTGAGGCGGGTCCGAGGGGTGCCCCGAGGTGGTCACGTGTCGATTCGTTGGGCTGCTTTCGTTGACAGGCGTAGGTGCTTTCTCTAGCGGCAGAGCATGCGTTGGGTTTGGCTGCTGCTCGCGGCACTGTGTGTCGGTCTGGCCCCGGCAACCGAAGCTGGGGCAACGGGAGTACTTTCGTGCACTTCGCTTGTCGAGGGCGAGTTTGCAGCCACCGTGGAGGCTGCTCCGGTGCCGTCCCTCCGGAGCCGTGGCCAGCGCCCGGATCTCAAAGCGCTGCGGGGCGATGCCAGCCATGTCCGAAGCGGCGTCGTCGAAGCAAGCGCGGAACGACGGCCGCTAGCCCTGGTACGCGTTGCCCGCGACGCCCGCGCGACGGCGCACGCGCGGCACTTATTGCTGTGCGTATTGCGCTGCTGAGTCAACGGCCTCGGTAACGCAACCGCTCGCGCCCAGTCGACACCGCAGCCGGCAGTAGCTGCGAAAACAGGGCGACGCCGCTGCGCATTCCTAGCCACACGTGGTGCGCGGGCAATTAGGGGCGGCGCCAATTCGTGCTCGTTTACGAGCGGGCGCCCGACCTCGTCCAGGGAAGATTCCAGGTTGGGAGTGCGCCGAAGCTTCCTGCGAGGGTCACAAGAGGAGTGAGATGAGAATAGAGTCCAACGGCTGGTTTTGCCTGCGGGAGGAACCATGCGTGTGAAGAACGCTTGCGGCAGGTGGGGCATGCTTGGTGCGTTCCCGGCAGTTTTGTGTTGCGCCCTAGTCGCTGCCGGCAGTCCCGCCCCAGGGCAGGTGCTGTCGTGGCGGGAAGCCCTCGACCTCGCCGAGGCATCGCATCCGCGGCTGCGTGCGGCGCTAGCCGAGTTGGAGGGTAGCCGCGCGGCAGTGCGCACGGCGAGGGGGTTTCCTAATCCGCAAGTGGCGGCGGCAAGTGGGCGACAAGCGGTGCGCGTGGCGGGCAACGTTTCCGGAATGGCGCACGCCTTTGCTGCAAGCCAACTCCTGGACGTTGGGCCGGTGCGGTCCAGTCGCGTGTCCCTCGCGGAGCGCGAGGAACACCGTGCGGCGCTGCAGTTGGAGTTGGTTCGGCTCGAAGTCTTGAGCAATGCGCGCCGGGCGTTTTTCGAAGCCTTGCACAAGAAAGACGAGCTGGAACTTTTGGAGGACAACGTCCGGCTCGTGCAGGAACTCTTGCGCAAAGTGTCTGTCCGCGTGGCGGTCGGCGAAGGGGCTCGGCTGGAGGCGATTCGCGCGGAGGCGGAAGTGGCGCTGGCAAGCACCGCGGCCAATAAAGCCCAGCTCGAACGGGTCCGTACGCTGGCGGAGCTGCGGAACGCCATCGGACTGCCACCGGCTGCGCCGCTCGACGTGCACGGAGAACCTGATGCACCGCAAGCGTTATCGCCGCTCGAAGTGATCCGTGCGGAAGTGGTGGGACATCATCCGTTACTCCAGCTTGGACGCGCTGAGGTGGAAGCGGCTGAGGCACGGCTCACCCATGAACAAGCGTTGCGGCTCCCGCAGCCCTCCTTCGTTACCCAGGTCGACTACCCGCCGGACACTCCGGTTTACCTCTTCGGGTTCGAGCTCCCCGTGCCGTTGTGGAACTTGCGTCAAGGGCCCATCGCCGAGGCCCAGGCGGCGCTCCGCCGAGCACACGAAATAGCGCGCATGCGTGAGCTCGAATTGTTGGCCCGTTTGGAAAGCGCCTACCAGCGATATCAGATCGCAAACCAGCAGGTCCAAGCCATCGAAGGTGCGTTGCTGCGTGAAGCGCAGCAGGCGCTGGAAGCCACCGAGGCTGCCTATCGGCTCGGTGAGCGCGGGCTGCTCGATGTGCTCGATGCTCAACGAGTACTCCGCACCGTGCGCCTCAGCTTGGTGCAGGCGATTTACGATCGCCAAGCAGCCCTGATCGATCTTGACGAGCTGCGTGCTCGCGACCCACGCGAGCGCACCCCATGAAACAACCGGAAGGAGCGACATGCGCATGCGACAGAATCTCCGGTCCTGTGGTCTTCCGCTGCTGATCTTGGGGCTCGTGCTCGGCTGCTCTTCGGGAGGGAGTCAGCCCGAGCCAGACCCCGCACGCACGGCTTCCGACAACCCCTACGAGGTGAGTGCCTCCGAGGCTTTGCTCCAACGCTTGCAGCTCGGCTCGGCGCAGAGAAAACAGGTGAACAGAAAGATCCCCGTGCCGGCGCGGATCGAGGTAGACGAAACCCGCGCAGTCTTGCTCGGGTCCCCCGTGCTTGGCCGGGTGATTCAACTCCCGGTCCGCGAAGGCGAGCCGGTAAAACGGGGGCAGCTACTCGGCGTTTTGCATGGTGCTGATTTGACCTCGGCGCAGGAGCAGTTTTTGAAGGCACTCGCCAAAAAGCAGTTGGCGCAGCGCGCTGTCGAACGCGCCAACGTGCTGCTCGAAGGCGGCGTGATCGGCTCTGCCGAGGTCCACCGGCGGGAAGTGGAACTTGTCGAGGCCACTGCCGAGGTCGCCGCTCTACGGGATCGCCTAGCCATGCTCGGCATGACCCCTGACGCCATTGCTTCCTTGGAAGCATCCCGCCGCATCGACTCGGCATTGCGAATCACAGCGCCCATCGATGGCACGCTGCTGGATCGCAAGGTGGTTCTGGGTCAGGTGGTGCAACCAGGCGAAGCGCTGTTCGAAATCGCTGACCTTTCGAACCTATGGTTGGTGGCCGATGTTCCAGAACAATACGCCTCGTTGCTGTTTCCCGGCCAAGCCGTAGAGGGAGAGATTCCCGCACTGAACGGATACGTCGTGCGGGGAACACTTTCGTTCGTCGCTGCCACCGTCGATCCGCAAACCCACACCATCCGCGTTCGCATGGATATTCCCAACCCTGATGGCAGGCTCAAGCCCGCGATGATGGCCAAGATGGTTTTGCTCGGGCCGAGCGAGGAACGCACGCTGGTGCCGCTCAGTGCGGTGGTTCGCGAGGGGAATCAAGAGTTTGTGTTCGTTCAGGCGGGACCGAATACCTTCAGGCTCCGTCCGGTAACCCTTGGCGAGGAGCTCGGCGACGAACGTGTAGTGTTGGCCGGCCTCGATGGGCACGAGCAACTTGTTTTGAACGGGGCCTTTCACCTGAACAACGAGCGGCGCGTGCAAAAGTTGCGTGGGGAGGCGAGCTAACCCATGCTGAACGCTCTCATTCGTTGGTCGCTGCAGCAACGGGTGGTTGTCCTCGTTCTGGCGGTGATTGGCGTGGTGTTTGGTTTGCGGGCGCTGCAAACGTTACCGATCGACGCATTTCCGGATGTCACGAACGTTCAAGTACAAGTGGCAACCGAGGTGCCCGGGCGCTCGCCTGACGAAGTGGAGCGCATGGCGACGATTCCGGTAGAAATCACCATGACCGGGCTGCCGGGCTTGGTGGAAATGCGCTCGCAAAACGAGCCCGGCTTGTCGATCGTGACGTTGGTCTTCACCGACGACACACCGGTGTACTTCGCCCGCCAGCTCGTGGCCGAGCGCTTGGCCGAGGCGAAAGCGCGCATGCCGCAGGGGTTGTCGCCGGTGCTCGGACCGGTATCGACGGCCTTGAGCGAGGTGTATCAGTACACCTTGGAGCGGCCGGACGACGGCACGCGGCCGCTCACCAAGGAGGAACTGCTGGAGCGCCGCACTATTCAGGACTGGGTGGTGCGTCCACTCCTGCGCTCGGTACCGGGCGTGGCGGAGATTAACTCCACCGGCGGTTATGTGAAACAGTATCAGGTGCTCGTCGACCCCTTCCGGCTGCGGTTGTACGGAGTCAGCATTGCGGACGTGCAAGAAGCATTGGCCCGGAACAACGCCAATTCGAGCGGCGGTCTGTTGCCCCGTGGCCCGGAGATTCTCCTCGTCGGGGGCTTCGCCCTCATTCGCCATATCGATGAGATCAGATCCATTGTGCTCAAGGAAGTGGGCGGCACGCCCGTGTTTATTCGCGATGTTGCCGAGGTGCGGGTCGGCGAAGAGGTGCGCTACGGCGCAATGGTGAAGGGTGGAGTGGGCGAGGCTGTCGGAGGCATCGTGATGATGGTGGCGGGAGGGAACGCCAAGGAAGTTGTGTCCGCCATCAAGCAACGGGTCGAAGAAATCAACCGAAAACAGTTGCTGCCGAACGGCTTGCAAATCGTGCCGTACTACGATCGCTCCAAACTGGTCGACGCCGCTCTCGCCACGGTGAGCCGGGTGTTGGTAGAGGGCATCGTTTTGGTTGTCGTCGTACTCTTTCTTTACCTCGGCGACGTGCGGTCAAGCCTGATTGTGATCGCCACCTTGCTGGTCACACCTGCAGTGACCTTCCTGTTGATGAACTACCTCGGCATGTCAGCCAACCTGATGTCGCTCGGGGGTTTGGCGATTGCCATCGGGCTGATGATCGACGGCTCCGTGGTGGTGGTGGAAAACGTGTTCTCGCGACTGTCCCACTCCGCACCTGGAAACCGCCTCCACGTCGTGCGCGAGGCGGCAAGCGAAGTGGGGGTGCCCGTGACCTTTGGCGTGGGCGTCATCATCCTCGTGTTCCTGCCGCTGATGACCTTGCAGGGCATGGAAGGCAAATTGTTCGCGCCCTTGGCTTACACCATCGCGCTGGCCTTGGCGGTGTCGCTCGTGTTGTCGCTGACCTTGTCGCCGGTGCTGTGTGCCTATTTTCTGCGCGGTGGGCAGGAGCACGATACGAGGCTGGTCCGCTCGTTAAAGCGCCCGTACACGTGGTTGCTCCTTCGCGCCGTATCGCAGCCAGGCTATACGCTCGCTGCGGCGGCAGCGCTGTTTACTTTGGCGCTGTTGCTGTTCCCTTACTTGGGGACCTCGTTTATCCCCGAACTCAAAGAGGGCACGATTTCTCCCAACATCAACCGCGCACCGAACATTGCTCTCGACGAATCCATTCAAATGGAGCTCGAGGCGCAGCGGCTGGTGAAAGACATTCCGGGCGTGGACTACGTCGTGTCCCGCTTGGGTCGGGGGGAGTCGCCCATCGATCCCGCGGGCTACAATGAGACCGACATGATGATCGAACTTCTGCCGCCCGCAAAACGCGGCGGGCGAACGCAGGACGAAATTGCCGACGAGGTACGGCGGCGTCTGGCGGTGTTGCCCGGCGTGAACATTGTCATGGCTCAGCCTATCTCCGATCGCGTGGATGAGATGGTCACCGGTGTGCGGGCGGACATCGCTGTGAAAATTTTTGGCGAGGACCTGGACATCCTGCTCGAAAAGGCCAACGAGGTCGTCCGGGTCGCGAACACGATCCGGGGCACGGGGGAGATCAAAGTCGACCGTGTCGGCGGGCAGCACACGTTACGCATCGTGGTCGATCGTCAAGCGATCGCCCGCCACGGGCTCGATGCCGCCGATGTTCATGACATTATCGAGGCAGCCGTGGGCGGTCGCGGTGTGACGGAAATTTACGAGGGCGAGCGCCGGTTCCAAGTGGTCGTGCGCTATCCCGAGCACCTGCGCAACAGTGTGGCCGCGATTTCGAACATCACCGTGACCGGTCCGCAAGGCGAGCCGATTCCGTTGAGCGCGGTGGCGCGAGTAGAGGTTCAGGAGGGGCTCTCGCAGGTGCGGCGAGAGCAAGGGCGGCGGCGCATCGCTGTGGCGATCAATGTGCGCGACCGCGATCTCGGCGGCTACGTCAGCGAGCTGCAAAGAGAAGTGGAGCGACGGGTGTCGTTGCCTTCGGGGTACTTCTTCGAGTGGGGCGGGCAATTCGAGAACATGCAGCGAGCGCGTGCACACCTGGCGGTGATCGTACCGGTGACGATTGGTGCGATTTTCTTCTTGCTGTTCTTATTGTTCCGTTCCGTGCGCTTG
This sequence comes from Candidatus Binatia bacterium, assembly GCA_026415395.1. Classification (NCBI taxonomy): domain Bacteria; phylum Candidatus Binatota; class Binatia (SeqCode); species Binatia bacterium. Next base: position 88,738 of record JAOAHD010000020.1, read on the forward strand.
GCGGCGCTGATTATTCTCGTGTTGCCCTTCGCCTCCATCGGAGGAGTGGTTGGCTTGTTCGTGACTGGCGAGTACCTGTCGGTTCCGGCCTCCATCGGTTTTATCGCGCTGTGGGGCATTGCGGTGTTGAACGGTGTGGTGCTCGTGTCGTACATCCGCACGCTCCGCCAACAAGGCCTCCAGGTGGCTGCGGCAGTTGTCGAGGGCGCGCAGCGACGCTTTCGTCCGGTCATGATGACTGCCACGGTCGCTGCCCTGGGGTTGGTGCCGTTTTTGTTCGCGACCGGCGTTGGCGCGGAAGTGCAACGGCCGCTGGCGGTGGTGGTGATTAGCGGACTTGTCTCGTCCACGGTCCTGACGCTGGTCGTGCTCCCCGCTTTGTACCGTTTCTTCGACGTGGCTCCACAGGAGCAAAGCGCGGTCGAGTGAAGAGCGCCGCCCGCCATTGACCGTGTTCGCGGTTGGATACCCAGGGTGCAGAAGCGCCTCGGGCGACGAGGGGCCGAGCCCTCGCCGGTACCCACCCCCGGACAGCTACGGGGTGCACCGCGCGCGGAGCGTCGGTGCGGAGCCAAGCCCAAGCCGGTCTCGCATCGACGTTGTGGCTGATATGAAGGCCGGGCGCTCCTCTAATGCTTCCGCCGGTGGTTCTCCAGGTCGTCACATTGGGGCCGACGGAACGGGGCTTGCCGACGCCGGTGCGGGCAGGTGCGTCAGCGCTCCCACACCACGTATTCGTCGAACTCCTGGCCGTCGAGGGTGACGGAGTAAGGGCCGGCAACGAAGAAGTCCGCAATGTAAGGTTGCGGTTCCAGATGCAAACGCGCGCGGTCTTCCTCCAAGGCGCGGCGAAACTCGTCATCCGACGGGCGCGGAGCGCCCTTCGGCACGCGAACGATGGCTAGGGCTGTGGCGGTTGCGCGCGACATCGATTGCAAAGTTGGCCGGATATAGTTTCGCCGCCCGGTGCTTGCAACTCCGTTCACGCCGAGGGCGGCATGGCGACACGCTTGGTATTGCGGCGGAGGATCCCTGGGGCCAACGCCCGCACGACGTAGCTGGCGCGGATAAACGGAGGAACCGTAATCTCCCGCTTCCCGGCCCTCAAAGCGCGCACCACGGCGTCGACCACGCGCTCCGGTGGGATCATCAAGCGCTTGGCAACCTCGGGCATGCGCCGCCGCGCGGCCTCGTTGAAGAAAGGGGTGTCGATCGCTCCTGGGCAGACGATGAGCACGTGCACGCCAAAGTCTTCGACCTCGTACGACAACGCTTCGGCCAGGCCCACTTGGGCAAACTTGGTCGCGGCATAGGCACTTTCGTCGGGCACCCCCAGCTTGCCGGCAACCGAGGCCATCATGACGATCCAGCCGCGCCGCTGCTCGATCATCCTCGGCAGCAACGCTTTGGTCCAATACACGGTGCCGAAGTAATTCACTTGCATGATGTGCTCGATGTCGTCGATGTCCCACTCGAGGAACGGCCGGTGTCCCCCGTACCCAGCGTTGTTCACCAGCAAGTCGACGCCGCCGAATTCCCCGACAACGCGTTCCGCGGCGGCGAACACTTCATCGCGTCGCGCCACGTCGCAGGGCAACACCAACGCTTGCCCGCCTCGGTTCCGAATTTCCTGCGCCACGCGTTCGAGTTCCCCGCGCCGTCGAGCCACCAGGGCAACCGCCGCCCCTTCCCGCGCGAAGCGCTTCGCCAAGAGTTCGCCAATGCCGCTCGATGCGCCGGTTACGACCGCTCGGATGCCCGCAAACGACTCGAGCCGCGCCATGGCCACATCCTCTGCGAGCGGCTCTGCCACAGTCGAAGCCACTTGCCAAGCACCGCTGCGTTCAAGCGCTTTTGCGCGACCATCCTTGCTGCACCTCGCCAGCAAACGTGGCCAGGGTCACCGGCTCGCCGATTCGGGCGGAATGATACGCGGCTTCCGCTAAGCGTTGCGCTTCGAGACCCACCTCCAGGCCCGGCGCGGGTGCAGAGCCACTCCGCAAGGCGCGCAGGAAGCTTAAATCTTGCAGCAGGTACGCAATGCCAGCAAAGGGGGCGAGCTGCGGCGGCTCCACCGTAATCAACTTGCCAAAGCGCGCGAGCACCTCCTCGGCGGCGATGGTGGTCTCTGGCCCATCGCCAACCTGGTAAAGCACGGGTCCGAGAAAATCGAAATCGCTCGCCACAAAGCCCGTTCGGCAGAAAATCTCCAGGCGGCGGTTGGAGGGGCGCTGGACCATGTCATGCCAAACATTGACGAGTTGGGCTTGCAGCCCGCTGGCGAATTGCAACTCCACGGCCACGTAGTCCTCCACACCCTCGTAGCCCGCGATGTTGCGCGACCACGCTTGCAATCGCACGGGCGGGCCGAAGAGCCAGGCGAGCAAGTCGAGATCGTGCACGCCGTGCTCGATCAGCGTGCCCCCAGCCGTCAGCCGGCGATCCGCCCGCCACTGACTGTGGTGAACCCCGCGGATGGGGAACACTTGATCGTCGCGGAAGATGACGGCCATGGGCTCGCCGAACGAGGGATCGTGCAACAAGGCGCGCATGACAGTGTACACTGCGGAAAAGCGCAGCACGAGTCCGATCTGGTGTGGCACGCCGTGGCGCCGCACCGCAGCGAGCATTGCGGCACCTTCGGCATACGACATCGCAAGCGGCTTTTCACAAAAGATGGCGAGGCCCCGCTCTGCCGCATGGTGCACGAACTCGGCGTGGAAGGCCGTCGGACAGCACACGAACACAGCATCCATGGCGCCGCGCTCGAGCAGATCGTGACCATCGGCGAACGACTCCCGGAAACCGAAGAGCGCCACCGCCTGCTCGCGCGCAGCGGGGTCTGGGTCCGCCACGGCCGCAAATTCAACGTGGTCCGGAAGTACGCTGGCAATCTGCTGCAAAGCGGCAGCGTGCGTGCAGCCAATCACCCCAGCGCCAATCAAGCCGATGCGTGTGGCAGGCATAGGAGCGGCAAGCTACTCCAGGTGCCTGCTCTGGCGCAAGGGAGCAGGCAAACGGGGAAGGATCGCGTGCGCGTGCTGCGGCCTCAGTTCAATTCTTTGCTCGAGTATCCCAGGATACGGCGCGCCACAATTAGCAGGTTGATTTGCTGGGTGCCCTCGAAGATGTCGTTGATTTTCGCATCGCGCATCCACTTCTCGAGCAAGTACTTGCGCGAGTATCCCAGCGGACCGAGCAACTCCACGGCTTTTTGCGTTACCTGGGTGACCGCCAAGCCCGCCTTGGCCTTGGCCATCGACGCCTCGAGGTTGTTGTGGCGTCCTTGGTCCATGAGCCAGGCGGCGCGCCAGGTCAGCAGCCGTGCGGCTTGCAGGTTGGCTTCCATATCCATGAAATCCCGCTCGATCGCCGTAAGTTTGTTGCGCGCTACGCCGTAGCGGATCTTGATTCCTTGCTTCTCCAACTCGGCCCGCACGAAGTCGAGTGCCGCGCGGCCAATGCCAATGGCACTCGCTGCCACCGCCGGGCGGGTTGCGTCGAAGGTGGCCATGGCGCCCTTGAAGCCTTCCGTCGAGCGTTGCACTTCTGGGCTACCGAGGATGTTGTCGAGTGGAATGCGACAGTTCTCGAAGACGATCATCGCCGTGTCTGAGGCGCGAATGCCCATTTTGTCTTCCACTTTGACGACCGTCATCCCAGGCGTGCCGCGCTCGACCACGAACGCTTTGATGCCAGCACGCCCCGCCGACTTATCCACTGTAGCCCACACAACCACGAAGCCGTCGGATTCCTGTGCAGCCATCTTGCCGCTGGTGACGAAAATCTTCGTGCCATTGAGCACCCAGTGGTCGCCATCGCGCACGGCCGTGGTCGTGATTGCTGCGGTATCGGACCCGCAATGCGGTTCGGTGATTGCCATGGCTCCCCACTTCGGTGGCCCGGAGCGGAATCGTGCGAGAAAACGCTCGCGTTGTTCAGGCGTGCCGGCAGCAGCCACGGCGGCACCCCCGAGGCCGGGATTGGGGATGGAGAGATAGAGGCCAGCGTCGCCCCACGACAGTTCCTCGATGCTCACCACGGTTTGTAGGTTGCGGACCGACGGGGCGCCAGGCTCTCTCTTCCCTCCGCCGCCGAAGCTCACGGGGCTGGTCGCCTTGGACGCTTCCCACATCGCATTCAAAAAATCCCACGGCTTTTCGTGCTCCCGTTCATCGTACTCGCGGGCAATGGGGCGCATCATGTTCTCCGCTACCATGTGCACCATGTCGCGCGCTTGTTTGACCTGCGGGGGCAATTCGAAATCGATCATGACCGTTTCTCCTTCCTCTGCTTCTCAGGCAGTGAGCAATCCTTCGAAGGTGGCAAAACCGCGGGCATTGCGCAGGAAGAGCTCCACCAAGTGATCGCGGATGTAGCCGTGGCCACCCAAGATTTGCACGCCCCGATCTGCCACCATCAGCGCCATGTTGGCCGCGTACTGCTTGGCCAGCACCGCCTCGCGGGTGGCGTCTTCGCCGCGATCGAGCTTCCAAGCTGCCTCCCAGGTGAGCAGCCGGGCAGCGTCGATCTCGATCGCCATCTCCGCCAGCATGAAGGCAATGGCTTGTTTTTGCGCAATGTACACGCCAAAGGCCTTGCGCTCTTTCGCGTAGTCGCGGGCGTACTCGAACGACGCGCGCGCCACACCCACGGCAGCCGCGGCCAACGCGACCCGCTGCAGGTTCAGCAACCGATCCACATTGCAACCGGCGGTTCCACCTAAACGTTGTTCGGCGGGAATCCGACACTGCTCGAACGCCACTTCGTAAGTAGCTAGGCCTTTGAGCCCCATGTTCTTCTCGCGCTCCAAGATGCGCAGCCCCGGTGTGTTGCGCTCGAGCAAGAATACGCCGACCTCGCTGCTATCGGCAACTCGGGCAAACACTGCCAAATGCTCTGCTTCCGCCGCAAGCGGAACGAAGCATTTGGTTCCTTCGAGAATGTAGGAACCGTTTTTGGGCGTGGCCGTTACCGCAAGGGAAGCGAGATCGAAGTCCCAGCGGGGCTCCACCACGGCCGCCGTTGCGGCGGTAAACGGCGTGCCCGTGTAGCGCGGCAGGATGGCGCGCTTTTGTTCCTCCGTGCCCGCTTCGATCACCGGCACCACGAGCAAGCGCGGCGCGAGCAGGTGGCAAGCAATGGAAAGATCCGCCCAAGCCAGCTCCTCGATCACCAGTGCGCTGGTCACGGCACTGTGAGCTTCGCCCGCCCCACCGTACGCCTCGGGAATGAGCGCTTGCGTAAGCCCCAACTCCCACCCTTGCTGCACGAGGGCCGAAGGGATTTCTCCCGTCTCGTCGCTCGGCCGTGCCAGGGGGCGCACTTCTTCGCGGGCGAAGGCAGCAACGGTGTCGCGGATTAGCTGTTGCTCTTCCGACGGTTCGAAACTGACCATGATGAGATCCTCCTTTTGTCCTGCTGCGCCGGCACTCGTGGCCGAGCGCTCAGCCAGGTCAGAAACTGCTCGCTGTTTTCATCGAGAGCTCGCTTGAGGTCGAAACTCGCCGGGTCTTGGTAGTATTGAATTTCCAAGCCCATGACGGCACCGGCAAACATGCCGGCGGCAAGCTGCGCATCGACTTCGGAACGAAAGCGCCCGAGCTGCTGGCCACGCTCGACGAGGCTGGCCACGAACGCGCGGAAGCGCCGCATCATGTCGCGAAACAGCTGCTCCAGCGCTGGATATGTGTCGAGCGCTTCGACCATCAAGGTGACGATCAAGCGCCGGTGGTTGCTGCGCGTGGCGTGCTCGTGACAAATCCGCCCGAGCGCCCGGATGGAGTCGGCAGGGTCGTCCACGGAAGCGATTTCCTGCACCACCCGGCGCTCGAATTGGCCGACGCGGTGCTTCACAGACTCGAGCAAAAGCTCCTGTTTGTCCTTGAAGTGGTAATACAAAGCCCCCTTCGTCACCCCCGCCGCCTTGGCGATGCGTTCGATCGACGTTGCCGCGTAACCGTACTTGGCGAAGCAATCGATGGCCACGTTCAACAATTCCCGCCGCGGATTCTCTCGGCTTGAGAGCCCCTGGGAAGGCATACTGAACGTTTAGTATGTTCCCGCGTCCCGGGCAAGCTGGTTTCTCCGGTCAGCGCTGTTCGAGGAGAACCCGGGTAGTGCGTGCGCGCGGAGGCGAGAGGGTGGCGCCTGGGCCGGGTCGACGGGTCACAACGAGCTCTGCAGGGTGGGGAGTGGTTCGGCGGAGGATGACTGTGCGGGTGCGGCTTGTTTCCGGGTGAGTTCCTTCTAGAAAGCCAACGCAGGCGAATGCAGCAGCGCAATATGCTCACTGTGACCGATCATTCCCGGCAGCGGGCGGGGCTCCGCTACGTTTACCCGGTATTGTCGCGGCGCTCGGGCGGACTGTCTGTGGGGGTGAACTTGAACCCGAACAATGCCTGCAACTGGCGGTGTGTGTACTGCCAGGTGGAAGGTTTGCAGCGGGGTGCCGCGCCGCGCATCGACGTTGCGCTGCTCCATCGCGAACTGGAGGACTTCATCCGGCAGGTAGTGTGCGGAGACTATCTCGAGCGGCATTTGCCGGTGGGGTTCCGTGTGCTCAAGGACATTGCCATCTCCGGCAACGGCGAGCCGACCACAGCGAAGGAATTTGCCGAAGTGGTCGAGACCATTGGCGCAGTTCGCACGCGCTTTGGCTTGGGCGCCGCGGTGAAAACTGTGCTGATTACCAACGGCAGCCAGTTACACCACCACGGTGTGCAGGTGGGGGTGCGCTCGCTTGTACAGTGGCAGGGTGAGGTGTGGTTCAAAGTCGATCGCGCCACAGCCGAAGGGTTGTGGGAAGTCAACCGCACGCGGATCCCCGTGGCGCGCGTGGAGGAGAATGTGCGGCTCTGTGCCGAACTTTGTCCGACTTGGATCCAGACCTGCTGGTTCGCCTGCGATGGACTCCCGCCGGCGCCGGCAGAGCTCGCCGCGTATCTAGAGTTCTTGCGCCAGGTGCAAGAACGCGGTGCCAAGCTGCGAGGGGTGTTGTTGTACACCTTGGCGCGTCCGTCGGCTCAACCCGAAGGAATTCGCCTTGCGCCATTGCCTGCCGAGGCCTTGGAACGCGTGGCGGAGCGCATTCGCGCGCTCGGGCTGGAAGTGCGCGTGAGCCCCTGACGGCGGCGGCCTGAAAGCGCTATCGGTCACGGGCTTTGTTGAGCTCGAGATTTTGCATTGTAGGGAGGCAGAACTCGCGTGTTTGAACAGGGACTGCGAAAGCCAAGCTGGGTCGTGGTCATGGCCTTGGTGGGGGTGGCCCTGATCGGGGGTTGCGGCTCGGATGGCGAGCCGCCCGGAGGCGCGGGAGTGGCAGCGCGTCCGCCCTGCCCGCAATTGGGCGTGCTGCCGGATGCTCCCAACGTATTCGAACTCCAGTGGGGAGCGACGAATACGAACGCCGCCTTGGGCTCGGGAAACATGACGAGCACCCTGTCTCTTTGCGGGGAGATCACTTCTCTCAAGTGGCCCGGCCCGAGCTATTACGACCAGCTCGATTACCTCACTTCAAACGAACCCGACGCTCGCTTAAAGCCGCATTTTGGCGCGTTGGACAGTGCAGGGGCATTCCCCGGACTCGCCTATCGTACGCGGTCCGGCCAACGTGGTTTCACCTGGCTCCGTGATTTGCCGTGGGAACACCAGCAGCAGTACACGAACGATGCTTCCAACGTGGCACTCACGATCATGCGGAACAACGCGCTCGGACTCCTCGTGCGAGCGTACCAGTTCATTCTTCCCGAGCGAAATGTCTTGGTGAACCACTACGAAGTGGAGCGCCAAGCCAACTCTCCTGTGCAAGAGGCGACGTTGATTTTTTACAGCAACTTTGCCCCAACGATGTCGCGTCAGCCGTTGTTCCCGGTGGCCGATTGGGCGCTCGACTTTAAAAACGACCATGCCGTGGTGTACGACGCGGGGGAGCGCGCTGTGCTCCATTACCTGCCGCAGAGCGAACGAGTCGATCAGCATCGGTTGGCGCGGGTGTCGCAAATTTTGCGCGAGCCCGGCCAAGGCAATGCCCTGCAAGAGCAAGTGGCCGCGCTGATCGGAGAGTTGGACGAGCCCGGTGTCTACATTGCCATGGGGGTCCGCGGGGGTGACGATGGGTACCAGTGCGGTTTCGACCAGACGGACATCTGTAAGCTGCAAAGCCGGCTAACGGAAAACACCATTCGGGTGTTCGACCTTGGTGACACGTTTGGCGAGTTCGTCCGCATGGCGTTCCAGTGCGAGCGCCAGATCACACACCCTGATGGACCGCTCGGGGAGTGCCGCAGCCGCTTGGGTTGGGTGTATGAAGCGGAAAGCGCTTACAGCGATGCGCTCGACGGCGTGTTGTCCGGCTCTCCCATCGCTGCCTGCCAAGCGAACGCGGCCTTGGCGAAGCGCTTGTTGTTCGCCGGCAACCAAGCGGAGGCGACGGTGGACATTGCCATCGCCGACACCCGCGATCACGCGTATGGCATTTTGCGCGCTACGCGGGCGGAAGACGTCAATGCCCAACGTGCCGCCACCGAGGCGTGGTGGCAACGCTTTTTGGCGCCAGCGCGCTTGCCGAACACCGACGACCCGGTGGTGCTCGCGTTCGCCAAGCGTTCGCTGATCGTCATCCGCACGGCGATGGACGAAGCGAGCGGCGGCATCGTTGCCAGCGTGAACACGCAACCACCGTACGGTGAGGATTGGCCGCGGGACGGCGCCTTCATCAACTACGCGCTCGACATCGCTGGCTACCACGAGCTCGTAACCCGCCACAACAAATTTTACGCGCGGGTACAGCGCAAGCGGCCGGCAGACTGGTCGCCCTTGTACAGCTTTGGTCCCTGTAACCGCCAGCAGCCAACATATCCGGCTTGCGTCCCCGCTGGCACCGTGGAAGCCAACTATTACACCGATCCGGTGGCCGCGATCCCCGGCCTACCCCTGTCGTTCGAAATCGATGCTGCCGGACTCGTCGTGTGGACGTTGTGGGAGCACGCCAAGTTCCTGCAGGACCCAACCGAGCGCGCGCAGTATTTGGCCGATGTGTGCTCCTCGATCGCACTCGGAGCCACCAACCTGGCGAACTGCAAGGACGAGAGCAACAACCTCCAATGTTACGCCAACGAGGATGACACGATTCCCCTCACCCAAAGTTTGCTCGGTGCGCAAACGGTTTGGCTGGCGTTGCAAAGCGGTATCCAGGCAGCCGAGGCGTGCGGGTTCGAGCCGGGCGAGGTGGAACGTTGGCGTGCGCGGGCGCAAGAGCTCGCCGATGCAATCCCGCGGCATTTCCTGAAGCAGGAGCCAGTGCCCCATTTGGACGGACCCCGGGCGCCGTGGGTGATTTGGCCGGTGAAATTTCTGTCGCCGTCTGACCCGCTAGCGACCACGCACGCCCAGCGACTAAAGGAGCAAGGGATCGATCCGATCCTGAAGCGCACCGCGCCAGAAAGCGGCTACAATGCCGAGCCGCTGTTGGCTCTCGCATACTTGGCGCGCCAGCGGAACGATCAGCAAGCGCTTGCCGAGCTGCGCCGTGCCGTGCAATTTTTCGTGCGCAACCTCACCACTAACGGCACCCTGCATATCTCGGAGGCGTATGGACGCGTGCAGGTTGACCGCAACGGCGACGGGGAGGCCCCGGATTACTGGCCGCAAAACGACGTGCCCCACGTGTGGGAGCACGCGTTACTCTACACCGCGGCGATGATGGCCTTTGGCGAAGGGCCGGTCGACTAGCGCTTTCCCGCGCGTGGGTGCCGAACGAACGGAGGCGGAGTGACCGCCCGCTTACGCGGCACCCGCCGAAGTGCTCGAGCCCGAACGGCCGCCTGGCTGCTTGCGCGCAGGCGGACGCGTACCGCCCCCCAGGGCTTCGACGCTGGCGATAAATTGCTCGCGTGTCACCGTGGGCGACACGCGCTGCACCTTGGCAAGAATTTTCTCGCGCTCCGCCGCGGTGCGCGCGGCGCTGAAACGCGCCCGCAGCTTCGCCAATTTCTTGCGTCGGTTGCGGCGGCGGCGAATTTCCCAACGACGGTCTTGTCGAGCCATAACCTCCCTCTTGTGTCAGAACTGTCGATCCTGCTGTGCCGCGCGGCTGGCGAACACGTACACCACACCATCGCGAACAGCCACCTCGAGCCTCTGTAAAAACTTCCCGCAGGGCGGACCGGCAACACACTCACCCGATTCGGGCAAGTACAACGCCCCATGGGTGGCGCACTGCAAGTAACGGCCGTCAGTGGTGAAAAAGCGATTTTCTACCCAATCGAGGGTCATCGGGACGTGGCAACAGCGGTTGACGTAGGCGTAAAACTTCCCGCTGTATTTCACGAGAAAACATTCTTCCTCGTTCCCGTCGACTCGGGCAAAGAATTTCTTCGTTGTGCGATCTCCAACCTCGTCGGCGCGGGCAACAGGGATCCACTCCTCGGAACTGGAAGGCACGGCCTCGCTGTATAGCCCCGGGGAGTTGTCGCGCAATGCAACGCCGTTGCTCATCAGCCCCTCCCGCACCGCTCACCGGCAAAACTCAGGAGACTTGCCGCAAACGGGCCGCTTGAAGCCGCGCCTCGGCCCAACGCTTGCGCGCGTCGGCTTCCACATATTCGGGTGACCCGAAGGCGGCACGTTTGAGCACGGCTTCGGCACTGGCCAGTTCCTCGCGCGTGGCTTCGGCGGAGATCTGCTCCGCAGCTTGAGCGTCGTCGGCAAGGATGGTCACGATGTTGTCGCGCACCTCGGCAAAGCCGCCGCGAATGGCAACCGCTGCCTCCCGTTGATCCTTGCGATAGCGGAGGACGCCCGTTTCCAGCGAGGATAGGAACGTGACGTGTTCCGGCAGCACGCCGAACTCACCCACGGTACCCGGGGCGGTAACCTCCTGAACCTCGGTTTCCAGGAGCGGTTGTTTCGGGGTGACGATGCGGAGCAGGAGTCGACTGGCCATAACCTACGCAGCCAAACGGCGCGCCTTTTCCAGCGCGTCCTCAATCGTGCCGACCATGTAAAACGCTTGCTCGGGCACTTCGTCGTGCTTGCCTTCCACGATTTCTTTGAAGCCGCGAATGGTGTCGGAAAGTTTCACATACACGCCTTTGATGTTGGTGAAGGCTTCGGCCACGTGGAACGGCTGCGAAAGGAACTTCTGGATTTTCCGCGCGCGGGCAACGATGAGTTTGTCCTCTTCCGACAACTCGTCCATACCCAGGATTGCGATGATGTCCTGCAAGTCCTTGTACCGCTGGAGCACCTCTTGTACCGCGCGCGCCACTCGGTAGTGCTCTTCGCCGACGATGTTGGGGTCAAGGATGCGCGAGGTGGAATCCAGCGGGTCCACGGCCGGGTAAATCCCAATTTCGGTCAGCGCCCGGGACAGCACGGTGGTGGCGTCAAGATGGGCGAAGGTCGTTGCCGGCGCCGGGTCGGTCAAGTCGTCCGCCGGCACGTAAATGGCCTGCACTGAGGTGATGGCGCCGCGCTTGGTGCTGGTGATGCGTTCCTGAAGCTCGCCCAAATCGGTGGCCAGCGTGGGCTGATAACCGACCGCCGAGGGGATGCGTCCGAGCAGCGCCGACACCTCCGAGTTTGCCTGCGTGAAGCGGAAGATGTTGTCGATGAACAACAGCACGTCCTTCCCTTCAACGTCGCGGAAATACTCGGCGGTAGTCACAGCCGTAAGCCCCACCCGGGCACGGGCTCCGGGCGGCTCGTTCATCTGCCCGTAAATCAGTGCGGTCTTGGAGATCACGCCCGACTCTTTCATTTCCAGCCACAAGTCGTTCCCTTCGCGCGTGCGCTCTCCCACACCGCCGAACACAGAGTAGCCGCCGTGGTGCGTGGCGACGTTGGAGATCAGCTCCTGGATGAACACGGTCTTGCCCACGCCGGCGCCACCGAACAGACCGATCTTCCCACCACGCGCATACGGGGTGAGCAAGTCGACAACTTTGATGCCGGTTTCGAACTGCTGGATTTCCGTTGCTTGGTCGACAAACTTGGGCGGCTCGCGATGGATGGGGTAGTAATCCTCGCCCTCCACGGGGCCGGCTTCGTCTACAGGTTCGCCCACCACGTTGAGGATACGGCCGAGCCCTTGCGGCCCCACGGGAACCTTGATGGGCCCGCCGGTGTCTTGCACGGGCATGCCGCGCTTGAGGCCTTCGGTGGCGTCCATAGCGATGCACCGCACCGTGCGCTCACCGAGGTGTTGAGCGACCTCGAGCACGAGGTTCCATGGTTGGCTGCTGATGGACGGGTTGCTTACGCGCAAGGCGTTGTAGATCGGCGGTAGGTCACCGTTGGGAAACTCCACGTCGACTACTGGACCGATCACCTGGGTGATTTTTCCCATGTTCATGATGGCAGACCTCTCATCCTTTTAATGCTTCTGCACCGCTGACGATTTCCATGAGCTCTTTGGTAATCGCAGCTTGGCGCGCACGGTTCATCTCCAGCGTCAGCCGATCGATCATCTCGGCGGCGTTGCTCGTGGCACTGTCCATCGCCGTCATGCGCGCCGCATGTTCGCTCGCTTGCGCTTCGAGAAACGCCCGGTGTACGAGCACCCGCACGTATTGGCGGAGCAAGCGATCGAGCAACGTGCCTGCATCTGGCTCCACCAGGTACTCGCGCCCGCCGTGGCTCCCTTCGGATGCCGGTACGATCGGGAGGAGTTGCTCGACCGTGGGCACTTGCGACAAGGCCGAGCGAAAGTGGCTGTACAAGACAAAGACGGCGTCGGTGGTGCCGTCGGCGTAATCGGCTGCGACTTTGTCGGCGAGGCGCTGGGCGAGAGCCAAGTCTGGCCCGCCGAATAGATTGATGTGTTTGTCGGCCACGATTACGCCGCGTTTCTTGAAGTAATCGAACCCGCGGCGCCCGACGAACGTGACATGCACGCGGTCCCGCCCGTGCTGCGCCAGCAACTGCTCGGCGCGACGGATCAGGTTGCTGTTGTAGGCGCCGCACAACCCGCGATCGGCTGTGACCAGGATCAGATCCACGCGGCGCACCTGCTCGCGCCCTTGCAGGAGCGGATGGGGCGAGTCGCTGCTGCTCGCTGCCACGTGGCGCATGAGTTCACTCAACTTGTCGGCATAGGCGCGCGCGTTGGTGGCCGCCTCCTGTGCACGGCGGAGTTTGGCGGCCGAGACCATTTTCATCGCCTTGGTGATTTTCTGTGTGTTTTTCACCGATGCGATGCGCTTGCGGATTGCCTTGAGACTGGCCATGGCGACGACAGGACTCCTCGCAGGACGTTAGGGTTTACGGCTGGAAGATGGCTTTGAATTCGTCCAGCACGGCGTTGATTTGTGCCTTCAACGCATCATCGAGCTGTTTTTTCTCGCGGATCGCTTGCAGGATTTCCGGATGCCGATTGTCGACAAAGCGATACAGCTCGGCTTCGTACTTGCGCACGGCCTCCACTGGCAAATGGTCCACATAGCCGTTGGTGGCGGCATAAATAATCAGGATTTGCTTTTCCACCGGTAGCGGCTCGTACTGCCCCTGTTTCAACACTTCCACCAGCCGGCTCCCGCGCGCCAACTGGCGCTGCGTGGTGGCGTCGAGGTCCGACCCGAACTGCGCGAAGGCGGCCATCTCGCGGTATTGTGCGAGTTCGATGCGAAGCGAACCGGCGACTTGCCGCATGGCGCGAATTTGCGCATTGCCGCCGACGCGCGACACCGAAATCCCGACGTTCACGGCGGGCCGCACGCCGGAGTAGAAGAGGTCCGTCTCTAGGAAGATCTGCCCGTCGGTAATTGAAATCACGTTGGTGGGGATGTATGCCGAGACGTCGCCCGCTTGTGTCTCGATGATCGGCAGCGCAGTCAGCGAGCCGCCGCCTTTCTCGTCGCTCATTTTGGCGGCCCGTTCGAGAAGCCGCGAGTGCAGATAGAACACGTCGCCCGGATACGCTTCGCGGCCGGGCGGACGGCGTAAGAGCAACGAGAGCTGCCGGTATGCCACCGCGTGTTTGGAGAGATCATCGTAAATCACCAGCGCATGTCGCGCGGTGTCGCGGAAGTATTCGCCCATCGCACAGCCGGCGTAGGGAGCAATGAACTGCAAGGGCGCAGCTTCGGAGGCGGTGGCGGCTACGACGATCGTGTAGTCCATGGCGCCAAAACGCGTGAGCTTTTCCACCACTTGCGCGACTGTAGAGCGCTTTTGCCCCACGGCAACGTAAATGCAAAAGACGTCGCCGCCTTTCTGGTTGATGATCGTGTCAACGGCCACGGCAGTCTTGCCAGTTTGGCGGTCGCCAATGATCAGCTCCCGTTGCCCGCGGCCGATGGGGATCATCGAGTCGATGGCTTTGATGCCCGTTTGCAGGGGCTCTTTCACCGGCTGGCGCCACACAATGCCCGGGGCCTTCAGCTCGATCCGACGGGTCTCGGTGGCTTCGATCGGCCCTTTGCCATCGATCGGTTGGCCGAGCGCGTTCACCACCCGCCCGAGCAGCGCCTCGCCGACGGGCACTTCGGCAATGCGGCCGGTGCGCCGCACCTCGTCGCCTTCTTTGATCAGGTGCGCTTCACCGAAGATGGCGGCACCGACGTTGTCCTCTTCAAGGTTGAGCACCATGCCGTAGATGCCATGTGGAAATTCCAGCAGCTCACCGGCAGCAGCCTCTGCCAACCCGTAAATGCGCGCGATGCCATCGCCCGCCGACAACACGCGGCCCGTTTCGCGGATTTCAATTTCGCGTCCGTATTGGGCAATTTGCTGTTTGATGACTTCGCTGATCTCAGCCGGTCGGATTTGCATCGTTTTCTGGTCTCCTCCTCAGTGAGATACGCCCGCACCGAGACGGGCGACGAGTACGTGAAGTTGATTGGCCACGCTGGCATCGAAGACCTTGCCCTCGACTTCGACAACGAATCCGCCCACAAGGGAAGGATCTTCGGTGACCGTAGCAATCACCGTTTTTCCCGTGCGCTGTTGCAAGAGCTGCACGATGCGGTCGAGCTGCGCTTGGGTCAGCGCCGCGGCACTGACAATGCGGGCACGGGTCCGGTTGTGTAGCTCGTCGAGCAGCCGTTCGTAGTGATCGCGAATGGTGGGGAGTTCGCGCAGGCGCTTGTGTTCGGCGAGATAGTCGAGGAATCGGCCGAACAGGTCCGATAGTCGAAGCTGCTCCCGCACCACGCTGGTAAGCTGCCGGCGTTCCGGAGCGGTGAGTAACGGGTTGTTCCATGCCGAAGCCAGCTCCGGGCTCCGCACGAGCTCGGCAAGCTGGTTGAGCTCGCTTCCAATCGTGTCTTCCAGGTTTTGTTCGCGAGCGAGCGCGAACAAGGCTTTGGCGTACCGCCGGGCTACCGCACTCATCCCTGCACCTGCCGCACGAAATCTTCTACTGCCCGCTCTTGCTCTGCGCTGCCCCAATTGCGCCGCACAATCTCGCGGGCGATGGCCACTGCCTGTTGCACGAGTTCGCTCCGCAACTCTTCCTCTAAGCGCCGCAGCTCGGCGGCAACCGTGCGCTCGGCATCTTTGCGGATGGCTTCCGCCGTCCGCCGCGCTTGTTCGAGCACACGCTCCCGTTCGCGCGCCAAGTCGGCTTCCACTTGTTGGCGAAGCTGGGCCACTTCCGCATCGAGTTGGGCGAGCCTTCGTTGCCACTCAGCGCGCAGCTCTTCGGCTTCTTTGCGGGCGCGGGCAGCAGCCTCGAGCTCCTCCACCACTGCGGTATGACGCTCCCGCAACCATAGTCGCACTTGCGGCCACACATAGCGCGCAAGCAGCCAAACAAAGAGGGCGAAGTTGACGAAGGTGAAAAAGAGCGTGGCCCAGGGAATCCCACCGTGAGCTTCGTCGGCGCCATGGCCGCCTGGGCCTGCCGCCCAGGCTACCGCTGGGACACACGGTAGCGCGAGCCACCACCACCGCTGCCCGAGCATGCTCACGCGACCTCCCTTCCGAGAAGCTGCCGCGCAATGACCCGCCCCACGGTTTCCGCTTCGCGCACGATGCTCTCACGCGCCGCTTTCAGCTCGCGGTGCAGTTGTTCGCGGGCTTCGTTGATCCGGGTTTGCGCATCGCTGCGCGCAGCCGACACGATGCCCTGTTCTTCTTGAGCAATGGCTGAGCGCTGGTTCTGTAGTTTCGCCGTAATCTCCGCCCGCGCGCGGGCGAAGGCTTCCTCGTATCGTTGCCGGGCCTGCTCCGCTTCCGTCCGCCACTGCGACGCAAGCTGCCGGTTTCCCAGGGTGCGCTGATCGCGCTCCTCGAGCACGCGGAGCATCGGCTCCCACGCGATGCGGCGCAGCACGAGCCACAAGACAAAGAACGAGATGAGCTGAACCAAGAACGTCCAGTCCGGAGGGAATGTCAGCATGGCAGACCTGCCCAGTGAAAAACTTGCTTAATCGAATGCATAAGAAAATGGCCTCAATCGGATTACGCACGAACGCCTCTTCCGAGGCTAAAGCCGCGCGCCCCGGAAAGAGGCGTTCGCATTGCTTCGTAGATTGTGAACGCAGCCTTGCCTAGCGAAGCGTTACTTCCCACCTCCTGCGGAAGTCGAAACCCCGGCAGGCCGTTCCTCCCGGGGGAATTGTGCAACCTTGGCGCGCTCGCCACTGGCGGAGGCAGCGCTCGTGGCCGCGGACTTCGCCTCGCCTTGGGCACCGCCCATCGAACAGCGCCCTTCGAACACCACGCCTTCGTGGATGACCAGGCATGGAGTGGTGATGTTGCCGAGGAGACGCGCCGGAGCACGGAGCTCGACGCGCTTGCGTGCGACCACGTCGCCCGTGAGCCTCCCGGTCAGAATCACCGTGCCGGCGGTTATTTGCGCTTGGAGAACAGCGCTCTCACCGATAATCACCGCCTCCTGTGCTTGAATTTCCCCATCCACCTGCCCATCGATGCGAACGCTCCCCTCGAAGCTCAACTTTCCTTCCACGCGGCTGCCCTTGCCGAGGTGCGCTTGCACGCTGGGCTCGGCCGGAGCAGGTTCGCCGGGCAGAACCGGAGAGTTGATAAACGCTGGCCTGGCATCGTCGGACCGCTGCGATTTGTCGTCCTTGCCAAATAGGGCCATAGCAAAACTTCTCCTCTCGGAGGGGATCTTAAAGCGCCCGGCGTATAACATGGCCCCCACTGCTTGTCAAAAAGCGTTCGCTTCCCGTTTTCTTAACTTTTCATGCGGGTTTTGTACGGCTGCCGCCCGGCCAGCCTCGGCGGGCGCGCTCGGGGGATGCGCGGGGAGGTAGGCGAAGTGCAGGGGACCCCCCACGAAAAACGTGGAGCGCGCGTGCTCCTTCTCGCTTGCGCTTGAGGGGCCGACGGCGCGGCGGCGGTGCACCTGGGCCGGGATTCGGGCCCATACATCGTTCTGGGGCGACGCGCGTGCTCTCCTGGGGCGGAGGCGGCGGCTAGAGGCAGCCACTTGGCCATTCCATCGGCACGACCCCCGCCTGGCGCATTGTGTGTGCGATCTCGCTATAGGGGCTCAGCCGATGCAACGGGTTGTCGTGCACTATCACGAGATCGCTTTAAAACAGCGCAACCGCCCCTTGTTCGTGCGCCAACTGCTGCGCAACATCGAAGGCATGCTCCGCGACACCCCGTGCTCGCGGGTGCGCTCGGCAGAGGGTCGGGTGGTCATCGATCTCCTGGATGCCAGTGCCTGGCCCACGGTGCGCGAGCGGTTGGGTTGGGTGTTCGGCATTGCGAATTTTGCTTTGGCCTGGAAAAGCGGGCGCGAGGTGGAGGCGCTGGCGGAAACGGCGCTGACCGCCTTGGGCAACGTGCCCGCGCAAACTTTTGCGGTGCGGGTGAAACGTGCCGATAAGAGCTATCCGCTGCCCTCTCCGGAAATTGCCCGGCAAGTGGGGCGGCTTTTGCAAGAGCGGTTGCATTGGGCTGTGGACCTCGAACAGCCGCAAGTGGAAGTTTTTATCGAGGTGCTGGCCCGTGAAGCCTTTGTGTCGGTTGAGCGGGTGCGCGGCCTGGGCGGGCTGCCGGTAGGCGTGAGCGGCCCGGTGATCTGCTTGTTGAGCGGTGGCATCGATTCCCCAGTGGCCGCTTGGCGGATGATGGGCAGGGGATGTCGGGTGGAGTTTGTGCACTTTTCCGGCACCCCGTACCAAGACCGCCGCAGCTTGGAAAAAGCCCAAGCCCTAGCCCGCATCCTGACCCGTTACCAATTACAGTCGCGCTTGCACGCGGTCGCCTTCGGAGAAATCCAACGTCAAATTGTCGCCTCCGTGGCCAGGCCGTACCGTGTGGTGCTCTATCGGCGCATGATGCTCCGCATTGCCGCGGCACTGGCCGGGCGGGTGCATGCAAAAGCGCTGGTCACAGGGGAAAGCCTGGGGCAGGTGGCCTCGCAAACGCTGGAGAACCTGGCCACCATCGAGCGCGCGGTGGACCTCATGGTCTTGCGCCCGCTCATTGGCATGGACAAGAACGAAATCCGCGCGCAGGCAGAGCGCATCGGCACGTACGAAATCTCCATCCAACCCGACCAAGATTGTTGCCAGCTTTTCGTGCCGCCACTGCCCGCCACCCGCACGAGTCCAGCCGAGGCAGAGCGAGCGGAACAGGCCCTGGATGTCGCAGCTTTGGTGGCGGAAGCCTTGGAGCGCGTGGAAACCTTCGAATACTCGTTTCCGTGAACGCGCCAGCGCGCCGATGGCCCCCTGGCGTTGCCTTGCTTGTTCAGGCTTTCTACGAAGCAGGCCCACGATCACGGTTCAGCGCGGCAGCACTGGAAGAGGAGGCAGGAGGAAATGGCGCAGTTGACGGCAGCAGAGTTCCGCGAGGCGATGCGCTTGCTCGCGGCAGAGCTTGGCGTGCAGCGCTTGCGGGACAAGTTGGTTCGGGTCGGTGCTCTGGTGAGCCGGCGAGGCAAACCCGACGCTGAGCAATTGGCCGAGCAGCTTTACTTGTTGAGCGGAGGCTTGCGCCGCCAGACCGCCGCAACCTTTGGCTTCTTTGCCATTTGGAACGAAACTCTCCACAGCAAACTCGGCAAGGAGGGCGAGGAGCGGCTCGAGCAGTTGGCCGAAAAGGTGAATGCCTGCCTCGATGAACACGAGGCAATTATCCCTGAGAAGGAAGCTGAACTCGAGCCCGCGCTGGCGGAATACGAAGCGGCCCTGCAAGCGGCGGTCGGTGCCGACCTCGCGTACTTCGACATGCTCCTCAAAGCCGTGCCGCCCGTAGCCGAACGGCTACGCAGCCGTCGGGCGCAAGCGCGCGCTGCCGAACTGCCGGGCTCCCCGGCGGAGTGAGCTTACAACCCGACGATCGACACGAAGCTTACGCAGCGCCCAGGGGCGCCGCCGAGGTTGTGGGTGAGGCCGAGTTTCGGATTGGGGATTTGCCGCGGGCCAGCCTCGCCGCGCAACTGCAACCACATCTCGTACATCATGCGCAGCCCGCTCGCTCCGATTGGATGCCCGAAGCTTTTCAGCCCGCCGTCGGGATTGATCGGTTGCGGCCCATCGCCATCGAAGCGGCCGTCGAGCACGTCGCGCCACGCCTGCCCGCGCGGGGAAAAGCCCATGTCTTCCATGAGCACGAGCTCGGTCGGCGTGAAGCAGTCGTGCACCTCGGCCATGCTGATTTCTTCGCGCGGATTGGTGACGCCGGCCTGCCGGTAGGCATCTTCGGCGCTGCGCACCACTTCGGGGAACGTGGTGAAGTCGTAGTTTTGGCTGAAGTAGCCCTCGGCCGGACCCGCCGCGAACGCCAACGCCTTGATGAAAATCGGTTTGTCCGTGTACTTGTGCGCATCTTCCGCGCGACAGAGAATCGCCGCTGCGGCGCCGTCGCTCACCCCGGAGCAATCGAAAATCCCCAGCATCCCGGCCACGGGCGGAGCATTGCAAATGGTCTCCATCGACACTTCCTTGCGGAACTGCGCCTTGGGGTTGCGCGCCCCGTTCTTGTGGTTCTTCCAAGCAATGCGTGCGAGCACTTGCTTGAGCGTGTCTTCCGGAACGTCGTATTTTTTCGCGTACGCCGGGGCCAGCAGCGAGAACGTGGCCGGCGCTGTCATGCTGGAGATCGTGCCATCGTGCGGCGGGTTGGCCATGGCCAGGCCGGAAAAGCCCGAGTCTTTGAGCTTCTCCACCCCGATGGCCATCACCAGGTCGTACGCACCGCTTGCCACCGCGTAGGCCGCGTTGCGCAGGGCTTCGCTGCCGGTGGCGCACATGTTTTCCAGGCGGGTGACCGGTTTGTAGGGAATCTTCAGCGCCTCGGAGAGCATGAGGCCAGAAAAGCCGCTGGCCATGGTGCCGAGCCAGTAGGCGTCGACCTGCTCCGGGTCGATGTTGGCTGAAGCGTACGCCTCGCGGGCAGCTTCGATGAGAAGGTCTTCCGGACCTTTATCCCAATGCTCCCCGAACGGAGTACAACCCATGCCGACAATCGCCACGCGATCTTTGATTCCCTTGCTCGCCATACAACGTTCCTCCTGAATTCGCTCGGGCTCTCTGCGCCGTGCGTTTAGCGCATCGGGCGCGCCTTCCAAAAGTAGTTGTGCATTCCTTGCGCCGTGTAGAGGCGGCGGAAAGTCATTTCTAGCTGATCGCCGATTTTCACCTGCTTGGGGTCGACGTCGGTAAGCTCGCAGCTAAAGCGGCCACCGCCTTCGTAATCGGCCACCGCGACCACCACCGGAGGCTGCAGCGAGTACGCAAGATAGTCCAGGGTGTAGGTGGTGACCCGACAAGAGGTGTCCGCGTAGCGCTCTTCGCGCATTTGGTCCACCGCTCCGCAATGCACACACACGCGCTGCGGGGGCAGATGGCCAGTTTGGCAGCGGGTGCAACGCGAGCCCACGAACGCCATCTTCCATCGCTCGTGCCGGCGCATCACCGGCGCCGCCGGCCGCTCCGGGTCGGGCCGTCGTGGCGGCTCGAACGGCAGAATGCCCCGCCACTTGAGATAGGTGGGATACGCTAAGTCGTTCCGTTTGGAATCGATCCAGCGCTGCACCGCGCGCGGCTTCGCCGCCGAGCGCATCCGCTCCGTGACTTCGAAAACCAAGGCATCCACACCGTCGGCCTCGCTGACAACGAGGATGCGCTCGCCAGGCTGGGCCCGATCGAGCACATGCGCAAGGCCAAGCCCGACATGCGCCGCCCCGCAACGCCCAATTTGCGGCAGAAGTGGGTCGGCCGCTTTGCCAGCATCGAGCCCGAGTGCCCGCGGCAACAGCGCCAGCGTACGCGGGTTCACCCCGTCCAGCACCACGTGTGCGAGCGATGCCGGTGCCACGCCAGCAGCCGTGAGTGCCTCCTTGGTCGCTTCGAGCACTGCCGGCCCGAGCGTTTCCGCCGCAAAGCGCTCTTCCCAAGAGCGCGGGAACCGCTCCTCAGGGATGCGCCAAACATCGAGAATTTCGATCGTTCGCGTTGCCTTGCCAAGCAGGCGGGCAATGGCGTCGCTGTCGCTGCCGACGACAAAGGCCACGCCGGCATCGCCGCCTTGCGCTTCGCGCAGGCCACCTGGCGCTCCCACCGATACGTCGCTGGCGCACGCCAGGACTTTCCGCCCCGCGGCCGCCAAATCGAGAGCCAACGCTAATGCTGAAGCCCCGGCGCGCGTGGTGGCTGAGAGTTCGAAGCTGGCAATGGACTCCGGCAAGTCTAACGCCGCCTGAATGGTGGCAGCGTTGAGTTTCTCCGCGTAGGGCGGGCTGGTCGTGGCAAACACCAGGGTGTCGACAGTCAAGCCGCCGCGCAGCGCGTCGCGCCCTGCCTCCACAGCCAGCGACGCGGCGTCCTCGTCGTAACTCGCCACCGCGCGCTCGCCGCGACCCGCACCGATCGCTTGGCGCTGCAGGCGGAAGTAAGGGATGTAACTACCGTAGCGAACGATCCCGGCCAAACGAGAAACCTCCTGTGCAATTGGTGAAAAACACGCTCATTGTATGCGCGGCGGTTTTTTCGGCAACCCTGGGGCCTTACCCGCCGAGCCGGTAAATTGCGGGCACTTGCGCAGGGCTGTTCGTGCTCACTTCGAGGTCGTGCAAGAGCCCGTCGCGGATGTCGTAAATCAGGCCGTGTACGGTGAGCTGTTGGCCGCTGGCCCACGCCTTTTGCACAATCGTGGTGTGGCAGGTGTTCGCAACTTGTTGCCGCACGTTGAGTTCGCACAAGCGCCGCAGGCGTTGAGTTTCGTCGAGCGTGTCCAGCACGCCTGCGTGTTGCAAGTAGAGGTCTTTGATGCAGCGCAGCCAGTTGTCGATGAGCCCGAGTTCGCCATGCCCCATCGCATGGGCCACGCCGCCGCAACCGTAGTGCCCGCACACGATAATGTGGCGTACCCGCAGAACTTCGACCGCGTACTGGAGTACGGAGAGGCAATTGAGGTCGCCATGCAGCACGATGTTGGCCACATTGCGGTGAACAAAAATCTCCCCAGGCAGGAGGCCGACAATTTCGTTGGGGGGCACGCGGCTGTCGGCACAGCCAATCCAGAGGTACTGGGGGGCCTGCTGGCGTGACAACCGCAAGAAAAACTCCGGGTCACGCTGCGTCATTGCTGCTGCCCAACGGCGGTTGTTTTCGAACAAGGGAGCTAAGGCGTCTGCTTTCATGAGTTCTCCTTTCTCTGCCTCGGGCTGTTTCCTGGTGGCGCCTCTGCCGAGTACACTGGAATTTGGGATTGAGTCCAGGGGAGACGATCGAGGTCGACGTTCCCTCCGCTGAGAATGACAACGACTCGGCGATTGCGGATCAGCTCCACGAGCGGAGGCGCGCTGAGGGCGGCAAAGGCAATGGCCGCGCTTGCCTCGACGATCCACTTCGTGCGCTCCCACAAGAGGCGCATGGAACGCGCGATCGCGCTATCTTCCACCACGACCACGCCGGACAAGTGCTCCCGCAGGATGGCGAAGGTCCGCTCGCTCAGCTCAGCGTGCAGGCCGTCGGCGATCGTGCGCGCCTCGGGATTGCCCTGCCTTCGCCCACTCGCCAGCGAGCGCGCTGCATCGTCCGCCCCTGCGGGCTCGGCCGCGTAAATGCGTACGTGCGGGGCCTGAGCGTGGACCGCCAAGCACACTCCGCTGAGCAATCCTCCGCCTCCGACCGGTGCAACAACGAAGTCTACGTCGCCAAGCTGTTTCAACAACTCGAGGCCGAGCGTGCCCTGACCGGCAATCACGCGCGGGTCGTCGTACGGGTGCACGAATTCGGCGCCTGTCTGGAGCTGCACTTCCGCAGCCACACGCTCGCGGGCAGCTAGCGTGCGGCCGCAGGGAATGACTTGGGCACCAAAGGCGCGCGCGGCCGCTTCTTTGCTCCGTACCGCGCCCTCCGGCATCACCACGTACGCGGGAATGCCACGCAGCGCCGCAGCCCGGGCTAAGGCTTGGCCATGGTTTCCGGAACTGTGGGTCACCACGCCGCGCTTGCCAGCTTCGCTTGGCAAGGAAAACACCGCGTTGCAGGCGCCGCGGAACTTGAACGAGCCGGTGCGCTGGAACTGCTCGCATTTGAACCAGAGATGGGCACCAAACTCGCGGCTCAAACTCGTGCAAGTATGGAGCGGCGTGCGGTGAACCCACGGCGCGATGCGCTCGGCGGCAGCGAGGATATCGGGAAAGGTCACGTCCACCATGCGCCGAGCGCGGGCTTAAAACGTTTCCGGGTCCCACATCGGGGTCCAGTTGTCCAGCGACAGCGCACCGTCCACAACCAGCACGGCGCCGTTGATGTAACGTGCCGCGGGCGAGCACAAGAACAGCACCGCGGCGGCCACTTCCTCCGGGTCGGCGAGGCGGTGGGCGGGAATGTCGCGTACGGCGAGACTTTCGTAGTCGCTGACTTCCGCCCGGCTAAATTCCTCCTCGCGCAAGCCGCGCGTGGACACCGTGCCGGGAGCGATCGCATTGACGGTGACACCCCGCCGCGCCCAGTAGTACGCAAGGGTGCGGGTGAGGTTGACCACTCCGGCGCGTGCCGCACCTGAGTGCGCAAAAGCAGGCGCGCCGCGTTCGAATGAGTAAATGTGCACGATGTTCACGGCCGCGCCGAAGCCGCGGTCGAGCATGTGCCGGCCGACACGACTCAGCATGTTCCACGTGCCGTTCAGGTTCAGATCGATCACGGCCCGCCAGCCCCGATCGCTGATATCCAAGGGACGAGCGGGAAACTGCCCGCCGGCGTTGTTGACGAGAAAATCGATGGCCCCGAAGCGCTCGAGCGTCTGCGCAACAAGACGCTCCACTTGATCGATCTCGCGAATGTTCGTGGGCACCGCCAGGCACACGCTGCCGAGCGCCTCGATTTCCTGCGCTGTCGACGTCAGGGGCTCCGGTGTGCGAGCAGCAATCACCACGTTGGCCCCCAAGCGTGCAAACGCCAGGGCAATTGCCCGGCCGATTCCGCGTCCGCCGCCAGTGACCAAAGCGGTGCGGCCGCGAAACAAATCGGGGGCAAACACACTGAGGGCTGGATGCACCGTTTTGTTACTCACAATTGTGGCAACTGCCTGCTTGCGGCCGGGCGCTAGCTCGCTCCACCGGGATGGCTTTCGAGCCGGTGGGGACCCGGAAGTCCGCCGCGCTCCAGGTTTTGGGCGTAAAGGAAACCAACTCGCGAACGATGTATTGCTTCGGCGTGAGCACTTGCAGGCGAACAAGCACGCCTTCGTGCATGCCGCGCACTGCAGCGACTTGGTCAAAAGACTCGGGGTTGGCTTTGATTTGGGTCTGCAATTCGGCGAGGCTCTTGAGCACGGGCGCTAAGGCGCGAGGCTCGTCGGCAATCCATAGCCAAGCCGTGCCGGCTGGCGTTTGCAGCCTATAGCCGCGGGTGCGAAAGCCGTTGATCGTCGCCTCCTTTTGCAGCGGCTCGAGCTGCGGAAGCGGCGTGGGGCTGCGCGCAGGTGCAGGAGGCTTCCGCCATTCAATGTGCGCCTTGTGCTTCGGTTGCACCCATTCCATGGTGCCGCTGGCAAGGTCGACGAGCACATAGTTCGCCTTGTCGGAGCCCATCCCATCCACTCGCAGCCGCCCGTTCTGCAAGCGGAACTCGCTTTCCTCCACGCGCACACCGCTATCAGCCTGCTTGGCGAGGGTGAGCAAGCGTTCGATGGGCACGGCGAACACCTGCGCGGGCTCGGTGGCTTCGCTACCGAGAAGCGTAACCAAACGGCTGGTTTCCACTTCGATCCCCCGCGCGCGGATCAAACCGGACGCCGCCGTTGGCTGCTGCGCGAGAATCGGTGCCTCCCAGCCGCTCCCGACGATGAGCGCAATACTGGCCAAGAGCTGAAGCGTGCGGTTCACTCCGAGCGGCATAATCCGGCCCTTTAGCACGAGGTGAACGCGTTGCTCTAGATACGAACGTTGTTCAAGCGCTTGGCACGCTAGCTCGTGAACCTGTGCTTGCGTTCGGGTGCTGCGTGTCGAGCGGAAGGGACTAGCGGCCAAGCCATCCAACGGACTCGAATTGCTCGGCGCGGTTGTTACAAGGTACGACATGAAGGGAATTCGCCTGCTCCTTGCGGTTCTGCCTTGGTTGCAGCCCGCGTCTCTGCTCGCACACGAGGTGTTCGTGATTGGTACCACGCAACCTCGAAGTGGCGAGCTGCGGATTTGGCGGTTTGCGGAACGGGAGGTGCAAGTATACCGAGTTTTGTGCCAGAGCGGCACGTGCTTTTTCACCGCGTCGGACCCCGGCTTCACGGGGGATCCCGCGCATGGGGGTTCGACCGACGAAGAGCTTGCGGCTGACGGTCTTTCCCCCTTGCCGGACGACACGGACGTCTGGCTCGAGATCATCGCCATCGCGCCACAGGTGAAAATGGGCTTTGGTTCGGTCGTGCTGGCGGCGGGCGGCCAGGAGCGCGTCCTTCTGGGCCAGGGCCGGGCCCTGCACAACCATCCTTCCTGGCGGCTCGTTGTGCCGGAGGGCGCGTCGGGATCGTTTCCCGTCACCTTCCGGTTAACGACGACCAAGGCCGGTTTTTCTCCCTCCCCCGCTTACACCGTGTACGTCACGGCTGCCGAGGCGTCGACTTCGCCCACGGCCACGCCGACTCCTGTGCCGCCCGCCTGCGTAGGGGACTGCGACAACAACGGGGAAGTCACTGTCGAAGAGATCGTGCGCGCGGTGAACATTGGTTTGGGGTCTGGGCTGGTGGCGGATTGCACGGCAGTCGACCATGACGAGGATGGGACCGTAACGGTGGACGAAATCGTTGCCGCTGTGAATGCGGCGTTGTTTGGTTGTACGCCTGGGCCGCAGTAAGCGGAGGAGCGCCACCTGAACGGGGCGGGTGCGGAGAGCCGAGCGACGATGGGCGACAGAACGGCGGCAGACTGCGCGCGACAATTGTAGTGTTGGGCGTGTGCGGGCGTGCAGTTGGCATGACGTCGGCTCAAGGGAAAAGAGCTTCTCCCTTGCCGCCGTGATCGGCCTTACGTGTTCCGCGGGCTCCGCAGCCCCGGGCGGGAGGGCCAAGGGCAGATTGTGGCTCGCAAGAACACGTGCTTCCATGGAGAGCTCGTGACATCTTGGAGCGAAGCCTGGAGCACGGCGCTTGCGCTGTTGTGGCGTGCCGACCCTGAGGTTGTGCAAGCCGTGTGGACCTCCTTGTACGTCTCCTTGGTTGCCACTGCCATCGCGGGAGTCACGGGGATTCCGTGCGGCGTGCTGCTCGCACGGTCTCGGTTCCCGGGACGTGGCATCGTCGAGGTGACGATCAAGACGCTCACGGCCCTGCCCACGGTGGTCGTGGGCCTGCTGTTTTATGCGCTGCTGTCGCGGAGCGGGCCGCTGGGTGTCCTTGGCTTGTTGTACACGCCAACCGCGATCATCTTGGGCGAGGCGGCGTTGGTGTTTCCGCTGGTGGCGGCGCTGACAATGTCTCTGGTGGCCGAAGCGGACCCGCGCATCGAAGCCACTGCCAAAACCCTCGGTGCCTCGCCGCGCCAAGCCGTGCTCACCCTGTTGTTCGAGCTGCGGTACGGGGTGGTGGGGATCGCCGTCGCGACGTTCGGGCGCTTGCTTGCGGAGTTGGGCGTCGCGCTGATGCTCGGCGGGAATATTCGCGGCTCGACGCGGACGCTCACGACGGCCATTGCGCTGGAAACCAGTAAGGGTGATTTTGCTTTGGCCCTCGCTTTAGGGTTGTTGCTCCTCCTGTTGGCGCTAGCCGTAAACTTGTTGGTATGGTGGGCGAGCCCGAAATTACTGCCGTGACCGCAACTCCCTTCGCCTTCGACATTCGTGGTTTGCATTTGACCGATGGAGCGAAAACCCTGCTGCGCATCGAACAGTTGCAAATTCCGGCTGGGCGAGTGACCGCACTGGTCGGCCCCAACGGTGCGGGCAAGACCTCATTATTGGAATCCTTGGCCGGCTTGCGCGCAGCTCGCGCGGAATCGTTCCTCTGCCTCGGCACTGAATACGCAGGCGGGAACGGTAGTTGGTCCGCGCTCCGCCGCTCGGTGACGTACGTGGCGCAGCGGCCCTACCTATTTCGCCGATCCGTGTTTGCCAACGTGGCGTACGGGTTGCGCGTGCGCCGGGAGCCGGACCGGGCGCGCGTGTTTGCCGCGCTCAAACGCGTCGGCCTTACCGGTTACGCCGACCGGCCAGCGTGGAAGTTATCGGGTGGCGAGGCGCAGCGTGTGGCGATCGCGCGGGCCCTGGCTGTGGATCCGCCGATCTTTTTGTTCGACGAGCCCACGGCAAATCTCGACCGAGATTTTGTCCCCACGTTCGAAGCGCTTCTCGGCACGCTTGTTCAGCAGGGACGCACCGTGGTGTTTTCCACCCACGCGCTCGATCAAGCGTATCGCCTCGGCCAGCAGATCCTGAGTCTCGACGGCGGGCAGATGGTTCCGTTCCCGCTGGCGAACGTTGTGCGTGGTGCGTTACGCCACGCGGGCGATGAATGGGTGCTTGAGGCGGGGCCAATCCGCATCGTCTTGCCCCCGCCAGCAACTGCCGCGACGCGCGCAACCGTGGCCATCGATCCGGAAAGCATTTTGCTGTCGCGGCAGCCGCTGCAGTCGAGCGCCCGCAATTGCTTTCCCGGTGTCGTTACCCGCGTGGAAGGCTCGGCGCTAGGGTTTCTCGTGCAAGTGGATTGTGGTGTGGCGTTGGTGGCCCGCGTGACGGCTCGCGCTTTTGCCGAGCTCGGCCTCAACATTGGCGCGCGGGTGTTCGTCACCTTTAAATCCACAGCCGTACACTGGATCGATCCCCCGGCAAATTCCGCGGCGTGGGAGAGCCGATCCGCCTGCCCATGACGACCGCGAGCGAGCCCATCGTCGCCATTGTCGGCCCGACTGCGTCGGGGAAAACTGCCCTTGCCCTCGAGCTAGCGGAGGCCTTTGGGGCGGAAATCGTGAACGCCGACTCGCGGCAAGTGTACCGCGGGCTCGACATCGGGAGTGCCAAGCCGACGGTTGCCGAGCGGCAGAGGGTGCCCCATCACGTGGTCGACGTGGCAGCGCCCGACGAACCCTTCCACTGCGCGCGCTTTTTAGAACTCGCAGAGGCGGCGATTGCCGACATCCGGGGTCGCGGCTTGAGGGTGTTGGTGGTCGGCGGTACGGGCCTTTACGTGCGTGTGCTGCGCGGAGGGCTGTTTCCCGGGCCAGCACGCGATCCCGAATTGCGGGCCGCGTGGATGGCGCGGGAGGTGGAAAGCCCTGGCTTCTTGCACCGCTGCCTCGCGGCTGTCGACCCGGTGAGCGCTGCGCGCTTGCACCCCCGGGACCATGTGCGCCTGATCCGTGCCTTGGAAGTGTATGAAAAAACCGGCCGCCCCATGAGCTGGTGGCAAGCGCAGCATCGCTTTGGAACCGGACGCTATCCGCTCGTATTGCTCGGGGTCAGCGTGCCGCGTGCCGAACTATATCGTCGCATCGACGCGCGCTGCCGAGCCATGGTTGCATCTGGTCTGGTCGAAGAGGTGCGCCGCTTGT
This sequence comes from Candidatus Binatia bacterium, assembly GCA_026415395.1. Classification (NCBI taxonomy): domain Bacteria; phylum Candidatus Binatota; class Binatia (SeqCode); species Binatia bacterium. Next base: position 117,653 of record JAOAHD010000020.1, read on the forward strand.
ACGCACAGGGGTACGGCCCAGAGCTGCCCGCGCTGCAGAGCTTGGGATATCGCGAAATTGGCGCCTACGTTCGCGCGGAAATGGGTTTGGAGGAGGCGATCGCTGCTATGGCACGAGAGACGCGCCGGTTCGCTAAGCGGCAGCTCACGTGGTTTCGGCGGGAGCCGGTGGTGGAGTGGTTGCCGCCGGAAGCCGAAATTTGGGAGGGCCGCTTGCGCACGTGGTGGCCTTGACCCGCGTGGGCGGCGGCAGCAGTGGCGAGCGCTTACAGCGGGCCCAATTGGGCAGCTTGGAGACAGCGTTGCCAGCGGGCAAAGCGCTCTTCCCGTTGTGCGGTTGCCCACTGCGGCACAAACACACCACCGCTACGCCAGTGCTGGCGGAGTTCCTCGCGCGTAGCCCAAAAGCCGACGGTAAGACCGGCGAGGAAGGCAGCACCCAGTACGGACGCTTGCACCGAGGCGGGCCGCTCCACTTCACAGCCGAGCACGTCGGCAAGACACTGCAGGAGGAAGTCATTTGCAGCCGCACCGCCATCGACCCGAAGCCGCTCCGGGAAAGGCGCCCCCGCGTCGGAAAACAACGTGGAGAGCACCTCTCGACAGCGAAAGGCAATGCCTTCGAGCATGGCGCGGACGATGTGCGCGCGGCTGCTGGCGCGGGAAAGCCCGCCGATCACTGCGCGTGCCGCTGCAGCGATGTGCGGCGTGCCCAAACCCTGAAACGCGGGCACCGCCCACACGCCACCACTGTCGGCGACGGAGCGGGCCAGGGCGCCGGCGTCGTCCAACCGCTCGAGAATGCCCAAACCGTCGCGCAGCCACTGAATCGCCGCGCCTGCGGCAATCACCGTGCCTTCGAGGCAAAACGCTCGTTCGCCAGCCAAGCTCCACAACACCAGCGGATACGCACCATGGGGGGAAAAGGCGGGTTCAGAGCCCGTGTGCACGTCGGCCATGCCCGAGGTGCCGAGGGTGATCTTGGCGCCGCCTTTGTGCCAGCAGAGTTCGCCGAACATCGCGGCTTGCTGATCGCCGGCAATGCTGGCCACAGGAATCGCGGCGCCGAACAACTCGCGCGAGGTGAATCCATAAACCTCGCTCGACGAGCAAATCCTGGGTAGGACTGCCGGAGGAATGCGCAAGACTTCCAAAACGTGACTCCACCAAGTGCCTTGGAAAGGATCGTACAAGGTGGTGCAGGAGGCGTTGGAGTGGTCGGTGACGTGGGCACTGCCCCCGGTAAGATTCCAAACGAGCCAGGAATCCACCGTGCCAAAGCAGAGCTCGCCCCGCTCGCCGCGGCGGCGCAACTCGGGGCTCCTATCGAGAATCCACTCTAACTTGGTCGCCGAGGCCATCGCTGTGGTGATCACGCCTTGTTCCACGAGTTCCGCTGCGCGCTGCGCGGTGCGCGTGTCTTGCCAAACGATCGCAGGATAAACGGGCTGGCCGGTTGCGCGCTCCCACACCAGTGTGGTGGCGCGCTGCGTGCATACGCCGATGGCGGCGACCTTGGCCGCCTGGACTCCGGCGCAAGCCAGCGCCGCGCGACTGACCTCGAGGGTTTGTTCCCAGAGGGCCAGCGGATCTTGCTCTACCCAGCCGGCTTGCGGGTAAGCGGTGGTCAGTTCCGCGTAAGCTTGCCCGAGCACACGGCACTCGCGATCGAACACATACGCGCGAACGCCGGTGGTTCCCTCGTCGATGGCGAGTACGGCGCGCATAGCGTGTCTTCCGAAGAGCTGCCTCCTCAAAGCTCGGGCAGCAGCGTGCCCGGGTTCATGATGCCCGCTGGGTCTAACGCACCCTTGAGGGAGCGCAGCACCTCGACGCCCTCGCCCAGCTCGTGAACGAGCCAGGCCTTGCGGATCCGCCCGATCCCGTGGTGGTGAACGATCGAGCCGCCGGATTGCAGCGTGGCTTCCATGGCTGCGCGCCAGCAATCGAGGTAGGTTTGCTCGGCCGCTTCCTCCGAAGCGGGACGCGCGGCAAAGGTGAAATAAATATTGGTCCCTTGCGGGTAGCTATGGGAGCTGTGGCCGGAGGCGAGAAGCACGCCGGGCACCCGCTGCACTGCGTGCACGACGGAGTGGTACAAGCTCGCGATGCGATCCCAAGTGGCGCTAACTTCGATGGTGTCCACGACCAGGCCCTTTTCGATCAACGACTCGAACGTGGGCACGCGGTTGCGCTCTTCGAGCCAGCGCTGCACCGGGTTGGGTCCGCACGCCTCGCCGCCAAGATGCGCGCAGACGCCCGCGCAAGCCGCTGCCTCCGCCGCCGTCAGCGCACCTGGGCCCTCGGAGAGCAGCAGCAGCAAACATTCGTTGCCGGTGCTCACGTCGGGAAAGTGGCGGGCACTCTCCAGGCCATCGTACAGCCGCACCATGGCTGGACGCCACCCGGCCCGCACAATTTGGCGAATGGCCTCCAGGCCGGTGGGCATGTCGGCAAACCGAAACGACTGCAGGAGCACGCTTTCGGGAGTGGGGAAGATCTTCAGCGTGGCCTCGGTGACGATGCCGAGGGTGCCCTCCGCACCGAGGAAAAGCTGCCGGAGGTCGGGGCCTGCGCCCCAACGGGCACGTGGGGGGAGTTGCAGCAAACGGCCGTCCGGCAGCACGACGTCCAAGCCGAGCACAAGGTCCTCGATATTCCCGTATCGGGTGGAGTACTGCCCCGCGGCCCGTGTGGCGAGCCAGCCACCGACGGTGGACAGGGCAATCGATTGCGGAAAGTGCCCGCAGGTAAATCCGGCGCTGCGCAGTTCCTGTTCCAAAGCTTCGCCGAGTTTGCCGGCTTGCACGCGCACGTAAAGAGCGCGCTCGTTGAGCTCGAGAATTTGTGCCATCCGTCGCAGGTCGAGGACAATGCTGTTCCCAGTCGGCTCGATTGCGCCGCAAACTCCCGAGCCCCCGCCGTAGGGCACCACGGGCAAGCGGTGTGTCAGAGCGTAGCGCACGACTTCTTGCACTTGCTCCGTAGTCTGTGGGTACACCACAGCAAGTGGCGTGGTGGCGAGGCGGTGGTGCACGCCGCGGTAGACGTTGAGGAACCACGTATCTCGTTGGTGCGCATGCAGCTCGGTTTCATCCCACCGCACCTGCTCCTGGCCAACGAGTGCGGACAAGTGTTGGCGATGCTGGTGGAGTTCCGCTTCACGCATGGGCAACGCTCTCGACCGTGGGTTCGTGAACGGCACGGAAATGTTTGACGTCGGCCACATGGCGGCGGTAGGCCAACAGTTCAGCCGCTTTGCGCTCGTCGTTCCAGTTCAACCACTCTGCCATCCAGTCCGCCACGAGCGGGGCGGCCTCCAAACCATTGTGCGGGCCCCAGAGAAATAGGCGCGCGCGCCGTTCGAGAACGTCTTCGAGCGTGAGGGCCATCTCTTGGCGCACGTTGTAGAGAACCTCTGCGCGGGTGAGGCAACTTCCGTCCGGGCTCTCCGCTGCCAAGGCTGGGTCGGCAACCATGGCACCGGCAATCCAGTCGGCGTTGCTCCCGTAGAGCGACACAAGACGCTCGAGCACCTCCGGGCGAACGCCGCTCCACTTGTTGCGGAGAGTCGCCGCCAATGCAGAAAGGCTGTCGAAGTCGCCGCCACTGAGCGGTGTAGTGGCGCTATCGCCGACGGGGGCGGGCGGAGCCTTCCCCTGTTCTTGCAGGCGTTCGAGCATAAGCTGCAAAATTCGCTGCGCCATTTTTCGATACGTCGTGAGTTTTCCGCCGGCGACGGAGATCAGCCCGGTGGGTCCGAGCATGATTTCGTCCTTGCGGGAAATTTCGCTCGGCTTTCGGCCTTCCTCGTGCAACAAGGGACGCAGCCCGGCCCACGCTCCGACGACGTCCTCGAGCCGAAGGGGCTCCACACGGAAAGCATGGTTGGCGGCAGCGAGCAAATACTCCGCGTCCTCCACAGTAATCGGCGGATCGTCGTAGCGCCCTTGGTAATCGGTGTCCGTGGTTCCGAGGTAGACGAAGTTGCCTTGCGGGATCGCAAACACGCTGCGCTTGTCGGCGGCATTCATGACCACGCAGCGGCTGATGTTCAGTCGTGAGCGCGGCAGGATCAGGTGAATCCCTTTGGTGAGGTGCAGGCGGCGAGGTTCGTTCATACCCTGCATGGCGCGAATTTCATCCACCCAAGGGCCCGTGGCATTCACCACGGTGCTGGCCCGCACAAGGAATTCGTCCCCAGTGACCTGGTCGCGCACCCGTGCGCCGGCAAGTTTTCCGTCCTCCAGATGCAGACCCACCACCGGTGAGTAGTTGGCGATCACGGCGCCGAGGCTGGCTGCGGCCTTTAGGGTTTCGAGAACCAAACGGGCATCGTCGGTGAGGTATTCGTAGTAGAGGCCGGCACCGTAAAGTTTGTCGTCGCGCAACAGCGGCTCGAGGGCCAGCGTCTGCTCGCGGTCTAACATCCGGTTGCGCTCTTCCTTGGCCACGCCGGCAAGGTGGTCGTACGTAAATAACCCGGCGCGAATCTTGAGATATCCGGATCGGCTGTACACGGGTACCAGCATCTGCAAGGGCGCTGCGAGGTGTGGTGCTAAGCGCCGGAGCACCTTCCGCTCGGTTGCGGCCTCGCGGACCAAACGCACGTCGCCCTGAGGCAAGTAGCGCAGTCCGCCGTGGATGAGCTTCGAGGAGCGGCTACTGGTTCCTTGCGCAAAGTCGCGGCGCTCGACGAGTGCCACCCGCAGGCCATGGAGCGCAGCTTCACGAGCCACGCCAGCACCTGTGATGCCGCCGCCGATGACGAGCACGTCGTAGCTTTCCTCCGCCAGACGGCCGAGGTTGTATTTGCGGGTACGCGCCGACCACTCTCCCAGTGCTGTCATGCAGTGTGTCGTCCTCTTGTCATCGAGCAAATTGTTGGCGGTACTCTCACTTGCAACCGCCCGTTTGTCAAACCAGGCACGACCGGCGCGCCCGCCCGCGATGGTAGGGGCAACGCATGCGTCGCCTGTGGCGCGAGTGCCGAGTAGTGAGTGGCCAGTGGTGGCAATCAGCGACTAGCGACTAGCGAATAGCGAATAGCGAATGGTGAATGGCGGACACGCCAATTGGCGGACGCTGTTGCAGCCGGTGCCCCTACGTTGGCATCTTGCCATGCGGCACCGACGCCAAGGTAGGTACAGCCCCTTGTGGCTGCCCTCGTTACCGACCACCACGCCGCCGCTGCCTGCTCCACGGCCAATACCCTCACCCCTCAAGGGCAGGCACAAGGTGTGCCCCTACAATTTCTTCTTTGCGCTTGCCGGCGGCGCCGCACCCGGGCGTCGCCATCTTGGGACCCCGCACCAACCTCACCGTAGGGGCGACGCATGCGTCGCCCGTGGTGCCTTCATGGCAGAACGCCACCACACCGTCTCGCAAACTTTCGATCGCGACGCAGCCTGCAGGGGCGAGCGGCGGTTGCCCGGGTTGCTCGCGAGGTGTGGGGTGGTGAGGCAGGGACTACCGGGGCGCGGTTCCAACCCTACCTCTTTCGGCTGCCCGCTGCGGGCCATGGGCGGCTCGCCCTTAGCTAGCCGACGGCCTGCCCTTGGATTGGCGGAAAACCTCGGGTACAGAGCGGCGCATGGCGGAGCTGCCGCTGGCTGGTGTGCGCATTCTCGCGTTTACGCAGCTCGGTGCGGGCCCGTACGCCATGATGGTGCTCGGGGACCTCGGTGCGGAGGTGGCGAAGGTGGAGGACCCCATCTCGGGAGGCGACGAGGCACGGCGCGTGCCCCCGGGCACGATCGCGGGCGACAGCTTGTATTTCCAAGCGCTCAACCGCAATGCGCGCTCGCTCACGCTAAATTTGCGCGTGCCCGAGGGGCAGGCCCTGCTGCGGCGCTTGGCGCGGGTGTGCGACGTGGTCTACTGCAACCTGCGCGGGGATCTGCCGGCTAAACTCGGCCTGGATTACGCGGCGCTCGGCCGGGAGAATCCGCGGCTGGTGTGCTGTGCGCTGTCGGGCTTTGGCAAGAGCGGGCCGCGCGCGAGCGAACCGGGCTACGACTTTCTCATTCAGGCACTGGCGGGCTTTATGAGTTTGACTGGCGAGCCGGATGGCGAGCCGCAACGTTGCGGCGTGTCGGTGGCGGATTTTGCCGGCGGCCTCATGTCCGCCGTCGGCGTGCTCGCGGGGCTCCTGAGAGCGCGCGCCACAGGAGTCGGCGGCGATGTCGACGTGAGCTTGTTGGATACCGCGGTGTCGATGCTCAATTATATGGTCACGTGGTGGTTCGCGCTGGGCCACAAACCGCAGCGCTTCGCCCGCGGCGCGCACCAAAGCTTGGTGCCTTCGCAAACCTTTGCCACGCGCGACGGCTTCCTCGTGGTGATGTGTATGAAAGAAAAGTTCTGGCAGGAGCTGTGCGACTGCCTGGGAAAACCTGCGTGGACCGAGGATCCGCGCTTTGCCACCATGGCGGATCGCTTCCGCCATCGCCACGAGCTCCTGCCGCTGCTGGAAAAGGAGTTCCTGCGTCGCTCTACCGGCGAGTGGCTTACGCTGTTGCGCGGGCGCGTACCGTGTGCGCCGGTCAATGACCTCGAAGCAGCGCTCGCCGAAGAGCAACTGCACGCGCGGGACATGCTGATCGAGGTTCCCCACCCGCACTGGGGCACCCTCCGGGAAGTTGGCTGCCCGATCAAGTTCGCGGGGGTGGACCCGAGTTACCAGGCCGCATCGGCCTGCGGTGCCGACACCGAACACATCTTGCGCACGTGGCTGGGCTTGGACGAAGCAGCCATTGCCGCTTTACGGCAAAAGCGCGCGATTTGAACGAGCTCGAGAGATGGACTTGCGCTTCACCCCGGAGCAAGAGCAGTTTCGCAGCGAGATCCGGCGCTGGCTGGCCGACCATCCGCCGCCACGCCTGCCGGTAGAGCTACCGTTGGCTGAGGAAGTCGCCCGGTTGCGCGAGTGGCAACGGACCCTCGCGGCAGGAGGTTGGGTGGGCGTGCACTGGCCACGTGCCTACGGAGGTCGCGGTGCGTCGTTGGCCGAGCACTACATTTTGCAGGAAGAGCTGGCGCGCGTGCGCTCCCCTGAGTTGATCGGGCGCATTGGCGTCAACCTGGTCGGTCCGACGCTTATCGCCCACGGCACCGACGAGCAAAAACGCCGCTACCTGCCTGCCATCCTGACCGCCGAGGAAATCTGGTGCCAATTGTTTTCCGAACCCGGCGCAGGGTCCGATTTGGCTGCGCTCCGCTGTCGCGCCGAACCGGCCGAAGGCGGATTTTGGGTAAGCGGAGAGAAGGTGTGGACGAGCTATGCCCAGTTCGCGCGCTGGGGCATTCTCCTCGCCCGCACCGGCGGGGGCCGGAAGAAAACGGAGGGCATTTCCTTCTTGATTGTCGACATGCAGAGTTCCGGCATCGAGGTGCGACCGCTGCGGCAAATGACGGGCAGCGAGGAATTCAATCAGGTGCGTTTCGATCGCGTGTGGGTTCCACGCGCCCACCTGGTAGGCGAGGATGGCGCCGGGTGGTCGATTGCGCAAACCACCCTGTCGCACGAGCGTGGCACGTCGCCGCGCCAACTGGTGATCCACCGCATCTTGCTCGACGAGATGCTCTCTCGCGCGCGTGCGGAGCAGCGCAGCGACCCGGTGTTCCGCCAGGAGCTCGCGCAAGCGTGGATCGAGATGGAGTTGTTCAAACTCTTCAATTGGCGCGTGCTCACGCGCTTGCAGCGGAAAGAGAAGCTGGGTGCGGAAGCATCGGTCGTTAAGCTATTTTGGAGCGAGGCAAGCCAGCGCATGCACGAAACCGCGCTGCGTTTGCTCGGGCCCCGAGCGTTGCTGCTTGCCGACTCGCGCGCCCTCCAAGATGGGCGATGGACTCGGTCCTACCTCTACTATCGTGCCGCGACGATTTTTGCTGGCACCTCGGAGATCCAGCGCAACATCGTCGCGCAGCGGGTCCTCGGCTTGCCCCGCGAACCGGCTTGAGGGGTGCTGGAATCCGCCACCTCTTCGCTTGCAACGAGGAACATTTGTCGGCAAAGTTGAGTGCCGACGGAAGGCGTGAGCGCCGTCATGGGTGCGGGAGGGTGGCATGAGTCGCAGGGAAAACAAATCCACAATGGTACCCCGCAACGCAGCGACCTTTGCGTACCGGCCGTTCTCCGTTTTGAAAGACTTGGCTGCTGCGCTGGCCGTGAGCGATGGCCCGAAGAAAAGACTTGCGCAGCCGCAACCTGCGGAGCGTGAGGCGTCGTCGGGTAAAGGCGAGAGCAGCTTGAGCGACCTCGAGCTGTTTTGGCGCGAAATGGCGGGAGTCAGGCGTCTCTGGCCGGAGGGGACGAACCTCGTCGAGCGCCGGGGGCCGACTCGGGTGCCGCGGGCACTGACCAGTGAGGATGCGGAAGTGCTTGCCGAGCTCGCGGATTTAGTTGCGGGACTGGCAGCGTTCGACGTCACGTTGTCGGACGAGTACGTGGAGGGAATCGCGGGCGGGCTCGACTTGCGTTTGCTCCAGCGGCTGCGACGTGGCGAGTTCGCTTATCAAGACTATGTCGACTTGCATGGTCTCAACGTGGAGCAGGCCAAGGCGAAGGTGGAAGAGTTTTTATCTGCCGCGGTGCGCACCGGGAAACGATGCGTCTTGATCGTCCACGGGCGGGGCAAGAATTCGAAGGACCAAGTGCCGGTACTGAAAAGCCGAGTGACCGAGTGGCTAGCCCGTGGGCGTTGGTCGCGCATGGTGCTCGCGTTTTGCAGTGCCCGACCGTGCGATGGCGGCACGGGTGCCCTGTACGTGTTGTTGCGCCGCCGACCACGGGAGCGCGGTCGAGTGCGCGTGGCCACTGGGGTGAAATGGTAACCCGTCGCATGAGAAGCTGCTGGTGCCCGCGTGCGGGTGTGTGCTGGCACGGCGGATGGGGGCGGGGGAGCGCAGCTTCGAGCCCGCAATGGGTGCCAACCGAAAGCTGATGAGGGAGGTGTTCATGAGATGGCGAGCAACCATCCTGTGCGCAGTGGGTGTCGTGTTCGGGCTGACGACTGTGGGGAGAGCTCAACTGCTACCCCAAGGATTGCCTCTTGAGGTTGCGGAAAAACTGGTAGAGGCCAAGCAAATTTACGTGGCCACCCAGCGCCAGGATGGGTCGCGGAGCGAGGCAGCTCCGGTGTGGTTTGGCATCATGGAGGGAGCCGTTTGGTTCACCACCAGTCCGGATAGCCACAAGGGCAAACGGATTCGGCGCGGCAGCCCGGTGTTCGTCTCCGTGCAGGGGAAGAAAGGCCCGTTTGTACGCTTGCGGGCGGAAATCGTTAACGATGGCGACAAAGCCGAGGCCCTCGGGAAAATCTACGAACGCAAGTACTGGTTGGCGTGGTTGGGCTTTTTCCGGCCGAGCAAGGAGCGAGTCCAGTCGGGCAAGGTGTTGCTCATCCGCCTGACCGCCGAGGGCGGCGAAGAACCGCAGCGCGGTTCTTGAACGAGTTCTCGCTCGATAGGGCCCTCGCTGGCATCCGACGGACCACCGCTGTTTTGTCCATGGGCCACGAACACGAGAGGTGGCCGCGTGCGCTGTCTGGCGCTGGAGCCCTCACGGTAGACGGCGTGAGGCGGCAGTGGCACGTGCAGCTCAGCATTGGTGCCTCACCGTTGGAATGAAAAGCTTCGGATGCAGGCGGGCGCGTCGGCCTGGGAGGGCACATTGCCGCGCAGACTCGGTTTTCGTGAGTCGGGCGCGCGGAAACTTGGACTAGGCACGCTGTGACTGGGGTCGATATCCTGATTATCGGAGCATACCTGGCGTACTCGCTGGCACAGGGCTTCCGTTACCGCTCTCAAGCTGGGAAGAACTTAGAAGAGTACGTGCTCGCCGGGCGTTCGCTTCCCGGGTGGAAAGCTGAAAGGTCCATGGCGGCGCGCCATTCGCTGCCGATACGCCGCTAGTGTTTACGGGACTGATCGCCACTGCTGGAATCTTCGGCTTGTGGCGCTTTTGGATATACGGCGTCGCGTTTTTGTTTCTCGGCTTCGTGCTCGCTCCGAGCTGGCGCAACGTTGGAGTCTTGACCGATGCCGAACTCACGGAGGTGCGCTACGGCGGCCGTGCTGCGGCCGTGCTGCGCGCCTTAAAAGCGTTCTACTTCGGCACCGTGCTGAACTGCATGGTGTTGGCCATGGCGCTGCTCGGCGCGACCCGGATTGCTGAGCCCTTGTTGCTCTGGAACGCCTGGTTGCCGGCGGCGTTGTTCGACCCGGTTGTGCGGATTGTCGAGCACGTGCGCGTTCCTCTCGCCTTTAGCAGTCATCGCGGACTTCCAGAGGGGGATGTTTGGGTGCGTTCGGCAAACAATCTGCTTTCGATTTTGGTGATTGTGAGTGTCACCGCATTTTACTCCGCCACGGGCGGCCTGCGCAGTGTCGTGCAAACAGACGTGGTGCAGCTTGCAATCATGTTGGTGGGAACCTCGGTGTATGCATGGCTCTTACTCCAGCAGGTGGGCGGTTGGGGGGCACTCGCCTACGGCGTTCGTGCCGTGTTCGCCAAGGGTGGAGGCGGCATCCTCGTCTCACCCGAGCAAGTTCTCCAGTTTACCCCTGGCGCCGAGATCTCGCTGAGTTTTCTCGCGGTGTTGGGCCTCCAGTGGCTGGCGCAGATGAATGCCGACGGCTCGGGCTACTTAGCTGAGCGGACGATGGCCTGCCGCTCCAGCCGCGACGCAAAATTCGCCGCAGTGTGTTTTACGGTAGTACAAATCCTTTTCCGCAGCCTGCTGTGGGTGCCCATGGGTGTGGCGCTGTTCATCCTGTACGCCCCGGGGCAGCAGCCGGAATCGCTGAGGGTGTTCACGGCGGAAAGGGAGTTCACTTACGTGCGCGGCATCAGCGAGCTCTTGCCGCCCGGCATCAAAGGGTTGGTGGCTACTGGCATGCTGGCGGCACTGGCTTCCACTGTGGACACGCACCTCAATTGGGGTGCGTCATGTTGGAGTAACGACGTGTACAAGCGCTGCTTTTGTTTGGGCTGGCGTGGCAAAGAGCCATCGGCGCGGTCGCTGGTTTGGGTTGCGCGCGGCCTCGAGCGTTTGCATCGTCGCCCTCTCTTTCGGGCTGATGTTGCATCTGGAGTCGATCCAAGAAGCGTGGGTGCGGAGTTTATTACTGGGAGCGGGGATGGGTGTATTGTTGGTGTTGCGATGGCTTTGGTGGCGGTGGAACGTGTACGGAGAGATTGGCGGACTCCTGGCTTCCTTGGTCTTGCTGCTCCCCTTGCAGCTTTGGGTCGCCGACCCGGCGCTTGCTTTCTTGCTGATGTTTGCTGGTTCGACGGCAGTCGGGGTGGTTGTTGCCTGGTGACGTCGCCGGAAGATCGGGCGCTGTTGGTCGATTTTTATCGCCCCGCGCCGCCGCCGGGTTTCTGGCAACCGGTTGGTGTGGAAGCCGGGTGTCCGGCAGACGGGGCGACCAGGCTTCTTCGCGGTGCGACCGCCGTCGCTCTGAGCTCTGCCTCCGTGTTTTGTGTCTGGGCTCCGCCCTGGTCGGGAGCCTGGCACCGAAGTGGTGGCCGCTGGATTGGCGAGCGTGGTGTTGGAGCCTGTGCACCGTGGGCCTCCTCCTGGTGCCCGTGTGGTGGCGCGTCGGGTTTGCAGAGGGTGCCGCGGAAGAGAGCAAGCTTTAGGGCGCGCGAAGCCGCGTTTGTCGGGCGCGGCGTTGCAGCCGCTGGGTGAGGGTGGCCGCTCCGGGGTGCCCCGCCGCTGAGATCGAACTTCGCTCATTCCCCCGGTCGCTAACAGCACTCGCGTGCACCGAATTCCACTCCGTGAGTGGGGAGACAGCGCTAGTCTTTCGGCCGCGCGCGGTGCTTCGCCTCCCCGTAGTCGCCAAAGGGGGCGTCGCGGCGGCGGATGGCCTCGCGGAAGCCCACTTCGGCAAAGCTTTCTGCCCACCGTAAGGCCTCTTCCGTGTGGCGGGTGATGCCATCGAACAGCGTGCCCAGCAGTTGTCCCGTGCGCAGCCCCATGAGTTCCACTGCTTGGTTGATGAGGAGCTTGTTGAGCGCAAGCTGGTTTGCCGGGATATGTTGGAAGCGGCGGGCGTACGCCTCGGTTTCTTCCGACAGGCGTTCTTCCGGGAACACCTTCGAGCACAGCCCAATGCGCAGGGCCGTGGCGGCATCGATTTCATCCCCGCTTAGCAAGAACTGCTTGGCGCGTTCGAGGCCGATGCGGTACACCCACAAGACCGTGGTCGGTGTACCGAAAATACGCGCTGGCGGATAGCCGATGATGGCATCTTCGGCCATGAAGATCAGATCGGCGCACAAGGCCAGGTCGGTGGCGCCTCCGATGCAGTAGCCGTGAATTTGCGCGATGACCGGTTTCGGACATTCCCACAGGGTCATGAAGCGACGCACGTTGTGGCCCATGAACGCGAGGTCTCGCACCGGATCCCAAGCGCCGCTGCGAGGTTCGGGCCGCGGGGCCGCAAATCTAGGGCGAAATCCAGCTCCCTCCTCGCCACCCGCAGTGAGATCGTAGCCTGCACAAAACACCCGCCCCGCACCGCGCAAAATGATGCAGCGTACCTGCTCGGACAAGGTGGCGCGCTCGATGGCATCGGCAATGCCCTGAATCATCGCTTCGTTCAGTGTGTTCAATTTCTCCGGGCGGTTCAGGGTCACAATCGCTAGCGTGTCGCGCTCTTCGTATTGCACAACTTCGGTGCTCATGTTTCCTCCCGTTTGGCCGCCCGCGCTTTGACCGTTGCCATGGCTTGCTGGATGAGCTCCGCCGACACGATCGCGCGCGGCGCGGCTTTTCCTCGCGAGCCTTCTCTCGCACAGCTCGAAGAAGCGCAATCCGGGGTGCGCGGAAGATCCAGGCGGGGACACTTGAGTTGCCTCCGCAGCTCGTGCGCGCCTGTTCGATTCTCGAGCGCGGCTAGCAACGGGTTCGGCTGTGTGTGCTTGTCCCGTACGCTCTCGCTTGCGCCCCCAAAGGTCGAGAGGATGGGGCGCTTTCACACGTGATCAAGGTTTTCCCGGTTGGTGCGAGGGTGGCATTTTGGGTGGCCGGCGGGGTTGCATGGAGCTGCGGGCCGGTGTTCCAATGGCCGCACGAAGTTCATCCCAGTGGGAGGGCAACGTGGATTTTCGTGTCGCAGCAGACGACCAGTTGTTGGCCGAATCGGTGAGGGCCTTTGTCGAGCAAGAAGTCAATCCGCGCTGGCAGCAAATTGACCGGGAAGACCGAATCCCTGCGGACATCATTGCCGGCATCAAGCGCCTCGGTTTGTTCGGCATGAGCGTGCCGCCCGAGTACGGCGGCCTCGGGCTCTCGGTGCTGCAAAAGGCTCTGGTGCACGAGCAACTCGGGCGAGGACCGTGGGGTCTTGCCAGCTTCGTCAGCGTGCACACGGGCATTGGCTGCGTGGGCATCGTGCGCTTTGGCTCGGCCAAACAAAAGCAGCGCTATTTGCCCAAGATGGCCACCGGGGAGTGGCTGGGTTCGTTTGCCCTCACCGAGCCAGAGGCCGGTTCGGACGCAGGGGCACTAAAGACGCGAGCGGAGCGGCAAGGGCACGACTGGGTACTCCACGGTCGCAAGATCTTCATCACCAATGCTCCGCTTGCGCATCAATTCTTTTTGTTTGCGCGCACCGACCGCGGCATCTCGGCGTTCATTGTCGACCGCGACTCCCCTGGCCTATCCATCGGCTCGGTCTTCGATACGCTCGGCCATCAAGGATCGCAAATTTCCGAAGTGATTCTCGACGGCTGCCGCGTTCCGGCAGATGCCCTCGTCGGGGAAGAAGGACAAGGGTTCGAATATGCCAAGCGCACTTTGGCGGAGGGACGCACCACGCTGGCCGCGCGGTGCGTGGGCGCGGCACAGAAAGCCTTGGAATTGGCCTTGGAGTATGCAGAGCAGCGACGAACGTTCGGCAAGCCTTTGATCGAACATCAATCGATTGCCTTTCGCCTGGCCCAGATGAGTGCCCGTATCGAGGCCGCGCGCCTGCTGGTTTACCGCAGTGCCTGGCTGCTCGACCAGGGCAGCCCCGCGATCCGCGAGTCGTCGACCGCCAAACTCGTTGCCGCAGAAAATGCGTGGCAAACGGTGGACGACGCGCTGCAAATTTTCGGCGGCAACGGGTATGTGCGCGGCGAATACATGATCGAGCGCATTTGGCGCGACGTGCGCGTGGCGCGGGTGTACGACGGCTCGAGCGAAGTGCAACAAATTGTCATTGCTCAGCGCCTGCGCAAGGGCGACTTGGAAACGCGAGGGTAGCTCAGGGTTGGCCAAGGCCCAGCGCGGCTCAAGTTTCGTCGCGGAAGGGACTGTCCAAACGGTACTTTTGCATGCGGTGCCGCAGCACGTTGCGCGACACTCCGAGCAGCCGAGCTGCCCGCACTTGATTGCCTCCGGTGTGCTCGAGGGCAACGCGTACCAGAGCGGCCTCTACCCGTTCGTACAAGCGATCGCCACCCGATCGTGTGGCCTCGCGCAAGGCTTCCAAGAGCGGATCGTCGCGTGACTCGTCCCACCGGCGTGTGGGTTCCGGAGACGTCCAGCGGAGCTCCGGGCCGAGCTGGACATCGCTGGCCTCGACGATGCTGCCGCGGGCGTGCAAACAAGCGCGTGCGACGGCGTTTTCCAGCTCGCGGACATTGCCGGGCCAGGCATGGGCGCGCAGTTTGTCTTCGGCCGCGGGGCTGAAGCCAACCAGGCTGCGCCCGAGCCGCTCGCGCTCTCGTTGCAAAAATACCCGCGCCAGCAGCAGGACGTCGTCGCCGCGACTACGCAGCGGAGGCACCGCGATGCGGAACACATGCAGGCGGTAGTACAGGTCGGCGCGGAACGTTCCGGCGCGCACGCGCTCTTCGAGGTCAGCATTGGTCACGGCAATCACCCGCACATCGAAGGTACGCGGGAGGTTGCCTCCGAGCGGTGTGACCTCGCGGCTTTGCAAGACGCGCAGGAGTTTGGCTTGCAGCGGCAAGGCCATCTCGCCAATTTCGTCGAGCAGCAACGTACCGCCCTGGGCCAGGGCGAACTTTCCCGGCCGCTCGGCAACGGCACCGGTAAAAGCTCCCTTTTCGTGGCCGAACAGTTCGGCCTCGAGCAATTCGCTGGGAATGGCGGCGCAATTCAGGGCAACAAATGGGCCGTCGCGGCGGGCACTGTGATCGTGGATCGTGCGAGCCACCAGTTCCTTTCCCGTGCCGCTTTCTCCGGTGACGAGCACGGTGGCATCGGTGGCGGCGGCGCGGCCAATTTCCTTGTAGAGCTCTAGCATTACCGGACTTCGCCCGATTAACTTACCCACTCCGTCGCTTACCTCGAGCGAGCCTGAGGCCGAAGGGTGTTTGGGGATGACATCGTGCAGCAGTTTGCGCAGCGTGGGCACGTCCACGGGTTTCAGCAAAAAATCGCGTGCTGCAAGCGCTGTCGAGCGAATGACCGCGTCGGTCGACGCGTAGGCCGACATCATCAGCACCGGCAAGCTGGGCTGCAACGCGCGGAGCCGCTCGAGCACGTCGAGCCCGTCGGAGTCGACTAACCGGACATCGAGCAAAGCGGCGTCCAACGTCTCCCGCTCGGCAATGGTTAAAGCGTCCTCGCCCGTGTACGCCGAGCGCACTTCGAACTCTGCCGCCAGCGCGCGCTGAAACGAATAGTGCACATTCGGTTCGTCATCGACAATCAAAATTCGTGCTTTCATGCTGGAAGCCACACCGTTGCGGTCGTTCCTTTCCCAGGCTGGGAATCCAGCCACAATCGCCCACTATGGTTCTCTACGATGCGCAGCGAAATCGCCAACCCGAGGCCGTGGCCGCCGCGGCGCGTCGTGAAGAACGGTTCGAAAATGCGCTCACGCACTTCCGCGCGAATGCCTGGGCCGGTGTCGGTGAACTCGACGACCACTCCGCCGTTCCGTCTTTGCACGGCCACACTCAGCGTGCCCCCGCGCGACATCGCCTGCATGGCGTTCAGGGCTAGGTTCAGGAACACTTGCTTGAGCTGAGCCCCATCGGCCCACACCAGCGCAGAGCGTTCCCGCGCGCGCCAGAGCAGGCGAATACCGTCGCGCACTGCTTGCGGGCGCACCAGGAGCAAAGTTTCCTCGACAATTTCGCCGACGTCCTGCCGGCAAAAGTTGGGCGGACGCGGGCGGGCAAAGTCGAGAAATTGGTCGACCAGCAAGGCAAGCCGCCGAATCTCCGCTTCGATCACGTGCAAATCGGCAAGGGTCTGCGGGTCGGACCCGGCCTGCTGCTGCATCGCATAGAGCAACACAGCGATGGTGTTGAGGGGATTTTTGATTTCGTGAGCGAGCCCGGCAGACAAACGCCCCAAGGCGGCGAGTTTTTCCGATTCGCGCAAGTGCTCGCCGGCTTCCACCGCTTCACGGTAGAGCGCGGCGTTCTCGATTGCCGCAGCGGAAAGTTGGCCGAGTAAGGCGAGCACTTCGATTTGCTGTGGCTCGAAGCGTCGCGGCTCGCCACTGTACACGTTGAGCACTCCCAGATTTTTCCGCCGCCCCCGCAGGGGTAAGCACACCAACGTACACAAACCTTCGCGAGCAGCAAGCTCGGCGGAAAGAAAGCCGGGATCTTGCCGCACGTCTTCGATCACCAGCGGCATGCCACTTTGCAGCACCTTGCCCGCCACCGTGCCGGCCACCGGCAAGGGCGCACGCGCTAGATACGCCTGCGGTGCCCCATCAGCAGCGGCAAGCCGCAGGAGACCGTTTTGCTCCAACAGAATCGATACCAGTTTTGCCTCCAGTGTGCGGCGCACCTGCGTCGCGACCCGATCGAGCACTTCCCCCAGGTCGAGGCTCGAAGTCAGTTCTCGGCTCGCAGCCACGAGCGAGAGTAGCGTCCGTTTTTCTTCCTCGGCACACAGCGCCGCGTACGCCCAGCGCATGGTTGGTGCCGATTGTTGAAGGAGTGCTGCGACTGCGGCGTGTGCTTGCCCTCGCTCGCTTGCGGGTAAGCCGCAGACCTCCAGTTCCAAACGGGGCTCCCCCTCGACCGGAGCTTGCACCACAAGGTCTTGTATGCTCGCCGGGTCGGTGGTGTCGGTCGGAGTTGGCCTGGGCGCGGCGGGGTGGGCGCCGACACGAACCACCAGTGCGCGCGCCTTTTCTGTCACGGCCCAAAGGGAGACCATGTCCGCCTTGGTCAAAGTTTGCGCGGTTTGGACGAGAGAACAGAAATAGGTCCGCGGATGATCTCGCATCGTCTGTTTAGTCGGCAAACTAAATGCCAGCGGCGTATTCCGCTGGGTGTGTGCGAACGAACTCGTTTCGTTGCGTGGCTGGTGTGCAATTGCCGAGTCTTTGGGCAGCAACCTTGTTGGTTAACGAGCAGGAGCTGCGCTCGGCGGGGCCGACGTCGCCTGTGGCGTAGCACGCCCCTCGTTTGTGACTGCATGCATGTGCTCGAATTGCTCCGCAGTCGAGAAGCGGACGAGCAACACCAGCGGCGCAAGGGTTGTCACGGTCACCCCGAGGGTCACCAATCCCGCACTCAAGCCGCCCTCTTGGCGGAAGAGAAGTGCGGCCAACACGGCTCCGATGTTGCCGCCCGCGGCCACGATTCCCGATGTAGCCCCGACGAATTGCGGGTGGAGAAAAGGGGCGACCCCAAAGGTGGCGCCGGTGGAGAAATTCACGAACAGCGCGAAAATGACCAAGGCCGCAATTGCCAGGGATAAGCTCTCGGCTGTGCCGAACAGCGAAAGTGCAAGCCCTTCGACGAACAGCACGGTGAAGAGGACATAGACGCGTCCGTGAAGCCCCAACCTGCGGTCAGCGCATTGGCGGCGCCAAGCACGCGCGGCGCAAACATGAGGCTCATATGGTACTGGGTGACCACAAACGCTGCCCCGACGATGCCCACGGCGAATCGGCCAGCGACGAAGGCACCGGCGCTGTCGGCGAGAGCGAGCAGG
>JAOAHD010000021.1 GCA_026415395.1 Candidatus Binatia bacterium
CCAACACACTGACACCGACGGAGACTGCGACGCCGACGAATACGGCGACCCCAACAGAGACCGCGACTCCATCCCGGACGGCTACACCGACGTCGACACGGACGCCGACGCCGACACGGACACCGACGCCGACTAATACGCCTACACCGACAAACACGCCGACTGCGACCCAGACGGCGACTCCGACCAACACACTGACACCGACGGAGACTGCGACGCCGACGAATACGGCGACCCCAACAGAGACCGCGACTCCATCCCGGACGGCTACACCGACGCCGACACGGACGCCGACCAATACACCCACGATTACGCCCACCTTCTCGCGATTTGAGAACGAGGCGGGCGACTTTGCCTGCAGCGATGGCTTCGACAACGACGGCGACGGGCTGGTGGACTGTGCAGACCCGAGCTGTGCCACTAGCACGCGGTGCGCCGCTCCGGTTCCGGTCGGTCAGGGTCCGTGGACGGGCGTTATGGCCGGAGTGCTCGCGCTGTTAGGCGTCAGTGCACTCTTGGGCTTGCGCCGCCGCTGGCAAAGCTGAAGACTCGATCCGGTGAGATCTGTGGGGTCCGCCGCAGGTGCCGGACCCCACAGATCATTTGTTCGGACGAGGCACGACGAACAGCGGGCAAAGGGCGTGGCGCACGATTTTTTCTGCCACGCTGCCAATTACCAGATGAGCGATTCCACCACGGCCGCGGGTGGAAAGCACAATGAGATCCGGGTGGATCTCGTCCGCCACCGCACGCAATTTCTCGTAGGGATCGCCGTGGCGAATGTGGAGAACGCGGGTAACCGACGCGGGCAAGCAGCGTTCTGCCACGGCCCGCAGTAAAGATAGGGCTTTGGCTTCTGCGGCGTCGACAACTTGCAGCGGTGGCAGTGCATGGGTGTCGTACAAGTCGTCGAGCGGGTTCACGATCACATGAACCAGGTGCACGGTGCCCCCCGTCGTTTGCGCAAACCAAGCCGCGTGGTGTGCTGCGACGTCGCACTCCGAGGAGAAGTCCACGGGGAGGAGAATCCGTTCGAAATGACCGACTTGCACCACGGGCATTCCGTTACTTGCGATGCGCCGCCATTGCAAGCGGAGCACCTGCATTGAAGCGGGCGCTGCTCTTTGGCAGTGTGCTTCTCCGGCATGGTTGGCTTTTGGTTGGATGCGCGTTGGAGTCTCGGCTGGCCCGAGACAGCTTCGAGCCTCGCGCCACGCGTGGACTCCTTGTTTCTTTGGATCGCGGTTGTCGTAGGCGTTTGGTTCCTGCTGTGCGAGCTGACTTTGATAGTGTTGCTTTGGCGTGCCCGTGCTCGAAGCCGGCAGCGTTCCCTGCCCATCCCACCTCGAGGGAATGAGGGATGGTGGATTGCGGCGCTCGCTGCTGCGGTGTTGGCGTGCGATTTGGCGATCGAAGCTTATGGTCATTCCATTTGGACCGGTGCGGTTGCCGGAGCCCCGCGCGGTGCCTTACCGGTGAGGGTGGAGGGCCGCCAATTTGCCTGGACGGTGCAGCATCCCGGTGCCGACGAGGAGCTGGGAACTGCGGACGACGTCGAACTGCAAAACGAGTTGCACGTCTTGGTGGGGAAGCCGGTGGAACTTCGGCTCCGTTCGGTCGATGTCATTCACAGTTTCTTCCTGCCCTCGATGAGGCTCAAGCAGGACGTTGTTCCCGGCTTGGAGGTCCGGCGTTGGTTTTTGCCGACGCGCGAAGGAACGTTTCCGCTTGTGTGTGCCGAGCTATGTGGCTTCGCTCATTTCCGCATGGGCGGCCACATAGTCGTTCATGATCCAGCCGGTTACGAGCGGTGGCTGAACTCGGCAACGCAAGTGCAAGATTCAGTGGGCTCTGCTGATGGGTAGCCACCAATCGGGTGCGGAGGGAGAGCGAATCGCTCCCTCGCTGCACGGAGAAAGCCACACGAGTTGGGGACAAGAGTTTTGGTGGCGGTGGGTGTTTTCTACCGACCACAAGGTGATCGGCTTGCAGTACTTGGCCATTGCCGTGGTGATGGCCGTTGTCGGCGGGTTTGCGGCATATTTGATGCGCTGGCAACTTGCCTTTCCTGGGAGTACGGCGCCTTTTTACGGGGTGATCGACCCTGCCCCGTACAATGCGTGGCTTACGATGCATGGCACGATCATGATGTTTTTCGTGGCCATGCCGTTGTTGCTCGGTGCATTCGGGAACTACCTGGTCCCGTTAATGGTGGGAGCCGCCGACATGGCGTTCCCGCGCCTCAACATGGTGTCCGTTTGGACGCTGGCCATCGCCAGCGCGATTCTCCTGGCCTCGTTTTTTGTCGAAGAGGGGCCGGCGGCCGCAGGGTGGACGAACTATGTGCCCTTGTCATCGGACCCGACGTACACCGGCGTGGGACTCGGTTTCGACTTGTGGTTGGCAGCAGTGTTCGTGGACTTCGTTGCCGTGCTCATGAGTGGGATCAACGTGCTCACCACAGCGTTCAACATGCGGGCGCCGGGGCTCACGCTGATGAGGTTGCCGTTATTTGTGTGGACGCAGATGGTCGCGGCGATTTTATTTTTGTTTTCCGCCGGCCCGCTCATGGGTGCGATTCTCATGCTGCTGTGTGATCGTCACCTCGGGACGGCGTTTTTCGTCGCGGAAAAGGGCGGTAGCCCACTGTTGTGGCAGCACCTGTTTTGGTTCTTCGGCCATCCTGAGGTGTACGTGATTCTGCTGCCCGCTCTGGGCATTTTTCTCGAAATTTTCCCGACCTTTGCCCGGCGACCGGTGGCGGCTTACCGGCTGATCGTCCTTGCCCTGTGGGTGAGTGCCGCGCTGAGTTTCGTGGTTTGGGCGCACCACATGTTTGTGAGCGGCCTTGACGTGCGCCTCGCCCTCCCGTTCAGTATCACCACGATCATCATTTCCGTTCCCTTTGCGGTGGTGGTGTTCGCCCTGATTGCGACGTTGCGTGGCGGCGTGTTGGTGCCGTCGACGGCGATGCGCTTTGCGGTTGGCGCAGTCGCCACCTTTATCGTCGGTGGGGTCACAGGGATTTTTCTCGGCTCTCCGGCGCTCGACATGTATCTGCACGACACGTACTTCGTCGTCGCGCATTTTCATTACACGTTGTTCCCCTCGGTTGTTCTCGGTGGTTTTGCGGGCCTTTATTATTGGTTTCCGAAAATGACGGGTCGCTTGCTCGACGAGCGCGTGGGTGCCTGGCACTTCTGGCTCACGTTCGTTGCCTTCCAAGCGGTGTTCGTCCCTCTATTCTACGTTGGCGTTCATGGGCACATGCGGCGAGTGTACGATCCCTCGTACTATGAATATTTTCGCCCCCTGATGCCCTTGCACGAGCTCTCGACGGTTGCGGCGATTTTTTTGCTCGCTTTTCAGCTTCTTTTTCTGGGAAACGTTGCGTGGTCCCTGCGGCGTGGCCGAAGTGCTGGAGCTGACCCTTGGGGTGGAACGACGTTGGAGTGGGCGGTGTCGTCGCCGCCCCCGAGTGAAAACTTCTCACAACCGGTTCGCGTTGTCAGAGAGCCTTACGCCTACGTGGATAACGACGGAACGCGGCAGCCGCAGCCGCAGTGGCCTCGGTGAGGGAGCGCATGGAATCTGCCCACGCACCAGCAGGGCTATGGGTGGGGAAGCCCAGCATCACGGGCGTGGCTTGGTTTCTGGCTTCTGAGGCGGCCTTGTTCGGTGGTTTGTTGGCCGCCGTGGTGTATCTTCGGGCGGGGGATCCGGCGTGGGCGGAAGCCGCAACGCACGTATCCCGAGTTGCAGCCGCTGCAGCTACCGCCTGCTTGGTGGTGGTGACGTTGAGCTTGGCACGAGTGGTGGAGACATCTCGGCTGCGGAGGGGCTTCCTGGTTACAGCTATGATCGCCGCCGGGCTGTTCGTTATGGTCAAGGCGATCGATTACTGGACGCACTGGGTTGCCGGTTCTCGACCGCAGGAGAGCGTGTTTTGGGCGAGCTTTTATTTGCTCACTGGGCTCCACGCTCTGCACGTTGTCGGGGGGCTCGGTGCTCTCCTCTACTGTGCGTGGCTACCCTCGCGAGAACGATGTGAGGCGGCGCTGACTTGGACACTGGGTGTCCGTTTGTACTGGTACCTCGTCGACGCTGTTTGGGTGTGCTTGTTGCTCTTGTTTTACCTCTTTTAAATGCGGCCTGTTGGTGAAAAGGTTTTGCCCCCAGGCGTTCGAACAGCGGCGCGGGCAACCCTCTTGGCCCCGAAGGATTGCCCGCGCCGCTTGCGGCCGTTGCCCGCTGCCCCCGATGGTCTGTCTTGCAACGGCGCCACTGTTACTCGGGTGCCTTCAGAACGGTCAAGGCATTTGCTGTGCTAGTTCAAGCACAACCTATCTGTCTGCATGTTTAGGCTCTGTGCTTTTGGGGCTTTGCAACGTTGGGTCAAAGCTGCTCGTCAGGAGCGTTTTCCCGTTGTGAGTGCAAACGCGATGGTTGCAACTGGGACACGAGGCTGGCTGTTGACCAACACAGCCAGATAGGGTAGCGCAACGCGCGTGCCGGCGCGTTGGAGCGAACGATTGATTCAATTTGGCTGCGGCGCTCTGATCGTGGTGTTCGTGGGTTGCGGCAGCGACAGCGAGGCACCCGGTGGATCGACCAGCGGCGCGCAGTTAGCGGATGGCTGGCCGATGTACGGCCGGAATGTTGAGCGGACTTTTTACAACGATGCTGAAGCGCGCATCACGCGCAGCAATGTCGCCTCGATGCGGCTTAAGTGGCGGTACCAAACGGGTGCCATTGTTACTGCTTCACCTACAGTGGCTTGGGTGCACGTTCCTGGAGAGGGCCGGATCAAGGTGGTGTACGTCCCGTCCTGGGACGGTTTTTTGTACGCGTTGCGGGTGAGCAATGGGTCACGACTGTGGTCGTTTGCGATGAAGCCGCACCCGGGGGCGTCGTACCCGCAAGCTTCGTCGCCAACGGTGGCACACGTGGCTGGGGAAGAGCGGGTGTATGTCGGTGGCGGCATGACCATGTACTGCTTGGCGGCGGCGACCGGTGAGCTGCGCTGGTCGTTCGATGCGGGCACTGGCTGCACGACTTGCGGCCCGCGGGTGGAGCGCAATCAGGTAGAGTCGTCGCCGGCTGTGGTGGAAAACCTTGTGGTGTTCGGCATGGACGTGAACGATCGCGCGCCGGGCAAAGGGGGCGTGTTTGCCGTAGATGCAACCGAGGGTCACCTGGTTTGGTATTTCGACGTCGATACTGGCCAGACTTGTCGCCCGTTTGCCTCTGATCGCGTTCGCAAGTTCGACGGTTATCATTCCGCGGAAGAGCTCGGACTTCCTCCTGACTTCTTCACCACCCGGCCCGGCTGTAACTTTAACCGCCGCTGGACAGCGTGTGGCAACGTGTGGTCCTCGTTCGCCGTCGACACTGCGCGCCGGCTTTTGTTTACCGCCTCGAGCAATTGCGACACAGATAACGATCCCGACACGGTGGAGCCTGCGCCGCCGATGCCGCCATTTGAGGAAGCGATCTTTGCGTTGAGTTTCGACGGTGCGCCGGTCTGGCGGTGGCGGCCCCGCGAGGTGGACAATGCCGACCTCGCTTTCGGTGCGGTTCCTAATCTGTTCACCATTCGGTTTGGCGGCTCGCAACGCGATGTGTTGGGAGTGGGCAACAAGGATGGTACGTACTACGTCCTCGACCGAGAGGGGGTGAATAAACTCACGGGGCGCATCGAACCTTATTGGGCACAGCAAGTTGTCCCGGGAGGGGCGATTGGTGGAATCATCGGCAGCGCCGCGGTTGGCGGCGGGGCGATCTTTTTCTCCACGGCAATTGGCGAGTCGTTCAACCGCCCACAGCGCCCGGCCGCTTGGAGCTTGACGGCCAGCGATGGAAGCGTTCGTTGGGCGGATCGCTCGGCGGCGCCGAGTTATGCGGCAACAACAGCGACCCGTGAGGTGGTGTTCATGGGGAGTTTGTTCTCCGGTGTTTACGCGCGCGACGCCGATACCGGCGAAGTGCTGAAACAGTTCTCGCCGCTTGTGCCGGTTGCTTCGGCCGTGACCGTTTTGGACGGAGAGATTTTCTTCGGCGCCGGCATCGGAGACCGGGGCGGAAACCCCGAGGGCGATGCCTACCGTAGCTCGCTGACGCCGAGCGTCGTGAGTGCATACTGCTTGCCGGATTCTCCGGATTGCCCGTCCTCTTTATGCGATGACGGCGACGCCTGCACTTATGATTACCGCAGTGGTGATCAGTGTGTTTCTGAGCGCGCGCCGGACGGGCTGTTTTGTCCCGACCCCACTGTCGGGCCTGGGCGTTGCGTTGATGGCCGCTGTGTGCGGCCGCCCGCGTAGACAAAGTTGAGCGGCGAGCAATCTTTTCGGGAATAGTGATGCCGTTGTTGTCGAGGCCGCGAGCAATCGTTTTCTTACTGGTTTTCGCTTACTCGTTCCCACCCGTATGGGCGAAGGAACATGGGATTACTGGCTTTTCCGGAATGCAGGGGGAGACGTGCGCCGACTCTTGCCACGGGGATGAGCATTCGCCAGCGCTGATGATAGAAGGACCAACACAGGTGACGATCGGCGCCGTGACCAGTTGGCGCTTGCAAGCGCGGCCGGCGGGACCGGCGATGGTGGGTGCAGGTGTGAACGTGGCGGTAGCGGCTGGCGAGTTAGTTCCAGGTGACGGGTTGTACGCTGAGGCAGGTGAACTGACGCATTTGTCGCCGCAACGCAGTGCGGATACGAACCGCGATGCGCGTGTGAGTGCGGGCGATGTGATTGTGCTAGCCGCGTCAATTTTGTCCTCGCGCGGTTTTGGTGCTTGCGTTGCGGGTGACGCAAACGGAGATGGGAAGGAGGACAGAGCTGATTTGGACGCGGTGGTCAGTCGGCTGTTCGTGGGGGCGTTGCCATGGACATGGGAGTTCCAATGGCGGGCGCCGTCGGAGCCGCAAACTGTGCAGTTTTATGCTGCGGTGGTGTCGGCAAATTGTAACGGCACGCGCGGAGGAGATGGAGTGGGCAAACTCCGGTGGGCGGTCGATGTAGTTGCGGAGGGGACAAGCAGGTAAGCCGCTCAGGACGAAGGGGGCAGCGAACTCGAAACCAAGAGTCGCAAGCGTTTCTTGCATTGCGTCGCAAGCGACAATCGGCTTTTTACTCATGCGATGAACAATGCAACGAAAATTCTTTTGCCGGAAGAGCGGTTGCCTACCTCTTGGTACAACATCGTCGCCGATTTGCCGTTGGAGCCCCCACCCGCTTTGCATCCAGGTACGGGAAAGCCGATTATCGCGGAAGAACTTGCTCCGCTTTTTCCTCCAGCGTTGATTGAGCAAGAGTTCAGCCGCCAGCGTGAGGTGCCGATTCCAGAGGAAGTGCGTAGTTTGTATCGCTTGTGGCGGCCCACGCCGTTGTTCCGCGCCTGGCGTTGGGAAAAGATCCTGCGGACTCCGGCGCGCATCTACTACAAGTACGAGGGTGTAAGCCCGGCGGGTTCTCACAAACCGAACACCGCCGTTGCGCAAGCGTTCTACAACCGGCAAGCCGGAATTCGCCGTTTGGCAACCGAAACGGGAGCGGGCCAATGGGGCTCGTCGCTGGCGCTGGCTTGCAACTTTTTTGGCCTCGAATGCCAGGTGTTCATGGTTCGCGTGAGTTACAACCAAAAGCCCTACCGGCGCGCGCTGATGGAGACGTACGGTGCTCATGTGGTGGCAAGTCCGAGCAGTTTGACAAAAGCTGGCCGCGAAGTCCTTGCCCGCGATCCGGAATGCTCGGGCTCATTGGGAATTGCCATCTCCGAGGCGGTGGAGGTGGCCGCCGCAGACCCGCAGACGAACTACGCCTTGGGGAGCGTCTTGAATCATGTGCTGTTGCACCAAACCGTGATCGGCTTGGAGGCTTTAGAGCAATTCGCTGCGATCGGTGAAGAGCCTGACATCGTGGTCGCATGCACAGGGGGCGGATCGAACTTTGCGGGAATTGCGTTTCCCTTCTTGGGCCGAATGTTGCGTGGGGGGCCGCAGGTGGAGATCCGGGCGGTCGAGCCGGCTGCATGCCCCAGCTTGACGAAGGGCAAGTACACGTACGACTTTGGCGATACTGCCCATCTGACGCCGCTGATGAAGATGCACACGCTGGGGAGTTCCTTCGTGCCGCCCGGCATTCACGCCGGTGGGTTGCGTTACCACGGCATGGCGCCTTTGGTGAGCCATGTAGTTGTTCAGGGCCTGGTGAAGGCAGAGGCGGTGCAACAACTAGAAGCCTTCGCTGCCGGTGTGGAGTTTGCGCGGGCGGAAGGGATTGTTCCCGCCCCGGAGGCCAATCATGCAATCGCGGGGGCCCGCCGCGCTGCTTTGCAGTGTCGGGAAGAAGGGCGGGGAAAAGTAATTTTGTTCAACCTTTGCGGCCACGGCCATTTCGACATGCAGGCTTACATGGACTACGCAGCAGGGCGGCTGCAGAACTTCGACTATCCCGACGAAGAAGTGGCAATGGCCTTGGCTGGCTTACCGGCCGTTGGGGTCGACTGAGCTCTCGCCGGGCGCGTCGCGAGGGCGGTACGCTGAGGGCGTGGGGCTTTTTGCTGGCTCACTCGTGCCGCGCGTTCTACTTCGTCAGTCGCTTGCTCGAGGAAGTGATGGAGCAGCTCCGGGTCTGGGATTGCAGAAGGATCCGTGTCGATCCCGATCCCGTAGGTATCGGCGTAGGAAAGTAGAGCAATGGCCAAGGGTAAGCCGATCGTCACTGGCGCGTAAGGGTAAATGGCGTCGATGCGTGCCCCAGCCAAATACCGTAGTTCGGATGGGCCGGGCACGTTCGTGACAATCAGGTTGATTTTGCCTGTCGTAGCTTGGGCTAACGCTCGGATGACAAACGTTGGGGTCAGGGTGAGCACACGCATGAGGAAGGGATAAGCGGCCGCCCGACGGTCGCGCTTGGCGGCGGCTGTTTGCTCCTGGATGCGGGCGAGACGGCGTAGCGGGTCTTCCTCTCCGATGGGGAGCGCGACGTTGCACATGCCCACGCGGTTCCCCAGCAGATGGCGCTCCTCTTCCCGTCGCAGGCTGATGGGAACCATACAATGGAGCTCGTCGACGCTGAGCTTGCGGTGGCGATAGTAACGCCCCACGGCTCCGGCCACGATCGTGAGCATCAGGTCATTTAGCGTAACGCCGAGGGCCTCCTTGATTTTACGAAGGCGGGGCAATGGCATCGTGAGCCCATCCAACCGGCGACCGATTCCGGTGGCCTGTTGCGCTAACGGGTCTGGGGAAGCGGGGGATGTCAGGTCCGAAAGTACGCCCCATAAGCCGCGGGTGGCGGCGCTGATTTGAGCGACGGCGGAAGCTGGGTCGCGAACAGCTCCGAGAAGCAAAGCGGCTGCGGCGCGGAGGTTATCAGTGGTCACCTTCAGGGCCTCGGTTGCCAGACGCGCGGCCCTCATTGGAGCTGGGCGTGGTTGCGAAGGACGGATGCGGGGCAGGGGGATCGATTGATTTCGCTTCGCTTGGGTCAAGGCATCGAAGCCCGTCATAGAGCCTACGCCGTCCATGACGCAGTGATGGACCTTGACCAGCAGGGCTGCGCGCGTTCCTTGGTAGCCGCGAATGTCGTACGCTTCCCATAAAGGACGTGCGGGATCGAGAGGTGAAGCAAACAGAGCGCTAACCAGTTCCAGCAGCTCCTTGCGGCTGCCTGGTGGCGGCAGCTCCAGGTGGCGCAGATGGTAGTGGAGTTCGAAATGAGGGTCGTCGCGCCACTCCGGCAAGGTAAGGCGAAGAGCATCCTCGTACACGCGTTGGCGAAGCCGCGGGATGCGATCGACCCAGCGCAGGAAAGCATGCTCGAGTTTTTCCGTGTGTGGGGCCCGATCGAGAAAGAACAACCCACCCACAACAGGCCGCAGTGCCGGCGTGGCCTCTTCTGCGTACCAGAATAGTGCATCCGAGGGCAGCATACGGCTAGGCAGGGTGACCTCACGCGCGGCTGGTTGCTCGCCCATGGTTCCCTCCTTTCCCCTCGAGAGGATGTGCCGCACAATTTGTACCGTTTACCAGAGGAATGTTATCCAAGGCGCTTTTGGCCTTGGCATCCTATGCTTGGGATCCGAGCTGGGCAAGTGACTGTAACCATTGCAAACGTCGGACGCCGGTGACAAGGGTTTTCTCATGCGCTTGGTGGAGACAGAACTGCCGGGTGTGGTCATTGTCGAGCCCGAGGTCCACCGGGATGAGCGGGGATTCTTTTTAGAGACGTTTCACGGCGAGAAGTACGCCAAGCACGGGTTGCCGAGGGTCTTTGTGCAGGATAATCACTCTCGTTCCGTGCGAGGTACGGTGAGGGGGTTGCACGCGCAACTCCGGCGCCCTCAAGGTAAACTTGTTCGCGTGATTGCTGGTGCAGTTTGGGATGTGGCCGTTGACATTCGGCGAGGCTCCCCGTGGTTCGGGCGTTGGACGGCCGTAACTCTATCGGCGGAAAATTTCCGCCAGCTTTACGTGCCCCCTGGCTTTGCGCACGGGTTCTGCGTGCTGAGCGATGCAGCAGAGGTCGAGTATAAGTGTACAGACTACTATGACCCGGAAGGAGAGCTGCGCTTGGCTTGGAATGATCCTGAGTTGGCCATTCCGTGGCCGGTGCGCGACCCCGTATTGTCGGAGAAGGATCGGACCGCGCGCCCACTGCGAGAGCTTGCGGAAGTTCTACCCCGGTACGTTTCTTGACCCAGGCGGCCTGCTGAAATCGCCGGCCAGCTCCTATTTGGCTTGCAAACAGCTTCTTATCCTTACGCGATCGAACGTTTGGAACGGAGGGAAAGACGCAGCGCTACAAACGCGAAGGCCGCTAAGCTCGCCTCGGTCCCAAGTGTCGCAAGTTAGTGAAAGTCCAGAGACGCACTCCCGTTCACAAGGAACTAGAGCATCTCCGTAGCCGCACACTTCGGTCATTCCCAGTGTCAGCACGCGAGTGCCGCGAGAGACGCAAGCTCCACCTGTGGTCCAGAAAGAAGGGGAAGGCAATCCCCGGGCGGAAGGCGGGACCTCCTCGGTGCAGAAATTCTCATGGCAAGCTCCTATTGCTGTGCCAATCGCCCACCCCGTCGCCAAGATGGTGCTACCTGGCCCTCCGCTGCCGCGAAAAGACACACGTGCAGGCCCGTCGGGCGAAAGTTTCTCGACCTCGAGGTTTACTGCAGGTACGCCGTTGCAGCCAATGACTCCCGCCCCGGCAGTGCCCGGCCCAAACACTGACGTGCAAGGGCGACTTGGTGGGCACGAGGCCGGCGGGGACGCGAAGCCCCCGGTGCAGAAGGTTTTGTATTCGGCTACGCGAATGCAGAAACAAGCCAAGGTGGAGATCGGTATTTGTGCGAATCTGGCCCCCCAACGGCAAAGCTTTCGACCGCACGTCGCGCCCTGCCGAGGGCCAGACGCAGCGACCCTTCGATCGGCAACGGAGCGAACTCTAGTAGGTTACCCTTTATGGCGAGGAAGCTGCCACTGTTTACGTCGCCGGGCTGTGCCGCCCGCAATTCGAGAGGCAGTGTCCGCTCCAGCGTGCAGTTTGCCGCGCAGCCGTCGCCTCCGAAGGTCCAACAGGCCACGCACCGACCTTGTGGACAGTCGCTATGGCGGTTGCATGCCTTGTAGGGATAGGTTCCGCCCTGGCACACCCCGCACCATTCATCGCTGGTACCGAAGCAATCACTGTCGCTTGTGCAGCCAGAGCCCGCCTTACTGGTACCGAGGCAGATGCCGCCATGGTCGCAGTCCTCGTCCCCATCCTCCGCACCGTCGCCACAACGGGGAGTGCAGCCGCTCAGGAGGGAGTGCACAGCTTGCACAACCTCGTTGACAGATACCCGGCGGTCGGCGTTGACGTCGCCTGCGGCACAAGAGCTCGCTGGCGCCTCCTCTAGGACGACACGCAAAACGCTAACAACCTCGTCGACGGTTACCACAGCATCACCGTTGCAGTCACCGGGACAAGATTGCTCGGCTGCGGCCGAAGCAACGGAAGTCAGAACCCACCACGCGCCAGCTCCGACCGCCGTACGCCAGCATTTGCCGTTGCGGGAGAGCCAGTCCATGGGCCACGTCTTTGCCGCGCTGCACGGGCCCGCCAACGCATCGGCTGAGCGAGTCCGACGCGGGCTACCAGCTTTGTACGGCTAGGCGGGAAGCCTAGTCAAAACACGCGACGTAGAAAATTTGCAGGCTGGATCAATTCTGTGGCGCCGGTTCGGGCGTTTTTGTTACTGCTCGATCCCCAGCAGTTCGACCTCGAACACCAGGGTGGCTCCTGGCTTGATCTTCGGAGGCGAACCACGGTCACCGTATGCGAGGTCGGAGGGACACACAAGTTTTGCTTTGCCGCCCACCTTCATCTTCTGAAGCCCCTCACTGAAACAACGGATCACGCCATTGAGCGGGAATGTGGCTGGTTCGCCGCGTTGCACGGAGCTGTCGAACACGGTGCCATCCATGAGCGTGCCAGTGTAGTGAACCTTGACCTTGTCTTCAGCTTTCGGCGCTGCGCCGGTGCCAGGCTGGATCTCGATGAACACCAAGCCGGAATCCGTGCGAACAGCGCCTTTTTCCTTGGCCATTTTTTCCAGGAAGGCTTTTGACTTTTCCTTCTCCTCACTGGCGGCCGCAGCCGCGCGGGCTTGAACCAGTTGCTGCAGTTGGCCCCGATACGCGTCGGGGTCCACCGCCAGGGTCTTGCCCGTGCTGGCGTCTTTAAAACCGGCAAGCACCGTTTCGACCTCAGATGGGGTCAAACGAAAGCTACTGACGTTTTGCGCCAAGAGCGCACCGAGGGCATAAAGGGCCTTCTGCTCGTCAGTTTTCAGTTCGGGGCCAGCCGCATGCGCAATCGATGATGTGAGCGCCGAAAATGCAACCGTCCAGGTCAACACGAATTTTCTCATTCCCGCTCCTTTTGAAAGTTTGAGGCCGAGCCCCAATCTAAAAAACTAGAAAGGGCAGCCTTGCAGGCTGCCCTTTCTAGTTTTGCTAGTCAACGTAGGCACGCAGCCCTTGGCTTTCGCAAATCGGGAGGAGTTGCTTCAGGGCACGGGCCTCAAGTTGGCGGATACGTTCGCGGCTCACGCCGTAAAGACGCCCTACTTCCTCCAGAGTGAGCGGTTGCTGGTCGTTCGTACCAAAGCGCAACCGCAGGATGTTCGCTTCCCGAGGAGGTAGCTGCCGTAAGGCGGCCTCCAGTTGCGCATGGAGATCGCCTTGAGCGGCCTCAGTTTCCGGGTCTTTGCTGTCGCTTGCGAGCAATTCCTCGAGCGTCCGGTCGTCATCTGCGCTCAGGGGGGCGTCGATGGACACGCACTGAAAACTTTGGGTCATCGTTTCTAGCCGTTCAGCATCGACACCGCTGGCTTGCGCCAGGAGCTCCTTGCTCACTTTGCCATCAAATTTGGTTTGTAAGCGTTGGGTCTCCCGGCCGACCTTCCGCCGCAATTGGTTCCAGTGTACGGGCGTACGAATGAGTCCACTGTGCATGTCTCCAGCGCGGCCGATTTGCTGCCAGATCCACCACACAGCGTAGGTGCCAAACTTCACGTCCTTGCGAGGATCGTATTTCTCGACCGCACGAATGAGTCCGAGCGATCCCTCCTGCACCATGTCCAAGAACGACACGCCCGCTCGCCGGTACCGCTTTGCGAAAGAAATCACCAAGCGTAGGTTGGCTTCGATCATGCGGTCCCTAAGCTTGCGGTAGGCGGCCAGCTCTTTCTCGAGCTGCGCCACCATCTCCTTGATCTTCAGCCGATCTCCGTACGGGAAGTCGACCTTGCGGCGCGACTTGAGCTCCTTCTTCGCGAACTCGAGGACCATGACGGTCTCACGTTCACGGAAGTCCTCGCTGGGGTGGATCACACTCCGCCCATGAACGGGAAGAGCGGCGGATACCAGGCGGGGAAAACGCCGCAACAAGCGCCGAATCCGGTTGCGCGCTTTCACGATATCCCGAGCGATGCGCTGCTCTTCCTCCGGCGTGAGGAGCTGCGTATTGCTGACGTCGTGGAAGAAGTGCTCGGGTAGGTCCGACTCCGCTCCACGTTCCGCAGCTTCAACCTCCTCTTCGAGAGCCTCCAAGGGCGGTTCCAGGTCAACTTCTTCGTCTGCACCAGGCTCCTCTGGCTCGAACTTGAAAGCTACCGATCCCGAACTGTTCTTCATAACGCCTTCGACACTCCTTCTCCTATGGGTTCTAGTTACTCACGCGGTAATCTAGACCGGCACGCAGAGTACCCGAGGTGCTCGGCAAACGCAAACTCAACTCAACGGGAAAAAGCATGAAAAATTCTTAATGCCAAGGTGACCATTTGTTGCAGGCGAACCACGGTTGGCGGCTCGGGCTGCGCGGGAGGATAGGCGGACAAGGGCATATTTTGACCGTGCTTTCCTACTTGCTAAAAGGGCGGCGCATGAGCAGCCGGGCGGTGATCTCTGTAATCGGGCGCGACCAAAAAGGGGTGGTGGCGCGCATTTCCACGTATTTAGCCGCGTGCAACATCAACATTGAGGACATCGAGCAGCGGGTCATGGAGGGACTCTTTATCATGACCATGCTGGTCGACCTTTCCGAGTTGAACGTGAACCTCGACGAGTTGGTGTTGGGCTTGAAGCGGATTGGTGAGGAAATCCACATGGAGGTTTCCATCCGTTTGCAGGGGAAGCGTGAGCCCAAACGGGTGGCCGTGTTGGTGAGCCGAGAACCTCACTGCCTTCAACAACTCATCGAAGATCGAAATCACGGCAGGCTTAATGGGGATCTTGTGGTTGTCTTGTCGAACCACGAACTTCTTCGCCCTCTAGCTGAAGAGGCGGGAATTCCGTTTTTCTGGTACCCATCTGCTGACAAGGCTGCTCACGAGGAGTTTCTGTTAGAGAAGCTT
This sequence comes from Candidatus Binatia bacterium, assembly GCA_026415395.1. NCBI lineage: Bacteria > Candidatus Binatota > Binatia (SeqCode) > Binatia bacterium. The sequence goes on from JAOAHD010000021.1 coordinate 14,899, forward strand.
GCCGAGTATGGGGCGGATTTGGTCGTGCTTGCTCGCTACATGCAAATCCTTTCCCCGCGGGTCGTCGAGCGATACCGCAATCGAATTATCAACATCCATCCGTCATTGCTGCCTTACCACCCGGGCCCGAATGCCTATCGGCAGGCGTTTGAAGAAGGGGTGCGGGTTTCGGGGTGTACGGCCCACTTCGTTACGGAGCAACTGGACCAAGGCCCCGTCATTCTTCAGGACGTGTTTCACATTCGCGTGGGTGAGGACACCCTGGATGATGTGAAGGCACGCGGTCAACGCCTTGAGGCAAAGGTGTTATCGCAGGCGGTGCAGTTGTTCTTGAACGACCAGTTGGTGGTGAAGGATAAAAAGGTCATCTTTCGCCCCGGGTTAGGGACGGGACAGAGCTCTTGAGGTGCGTTGCCGCCCCTCTGATTGCGCTGCTGCTCTCTGCAGTGGCTTGCCAATCACGGTCAGGCGCACCGGGCGTGCTGACGCTGGCTCCGGCGGGGATGCGCGCAAGCGACGGATGCAAGATTGACGACGACCGAACCAGCTTGCGAATGCGGGCTGGAGCTCGTGCGATGGCAGTGACCTACGCACCCGCGGGGCTCGTGCGGGTGGGGGTTTTTGGGCGCGTTGTTGGCAGCGGAGAGGTGGAGCTGATCGTGTATTTCGACGGAGATTCCGTCGCGAGAAAGAAGTTCAAGGCGGGCACCGAGCTGACTGGCGACAACGCTTTCTTCTTCACGGTCGCGGTCGCGAGGGCGGGTCCCCACTCGTGGGAGTTCGAAGTACGTTCGCCAGGCATTGAGCCTTTCGCTTCTGTAGAGTTTCGGTTTGAAAAGTTCGTGATCACAGTCTCGTGAGCCCCGGGTCGGCCAGTGAACCTGAGCTGGGCGAACGTGGGGGGCCGTTCGTGAATGCCTGTGCGATGGAACCGGGACGGTTGACAGAAAAGAAATCCTAGCAACCCTTGCAGAGCCAACTGTGCGTAACGGGTCGGATGTCCCTGTTTACGAGGGGGCATGCGGAACTAGCGGGTTTCGGGCAAGCTTGGGGTCAAGCAGGTGCGGAGCGTGCGAGCATCCGCTACAGCCCAACGCGTTGAGGCCAGCGATGGGAAAGAGTTTGTTGGAGAAAGTTTGGGAAGCGCACACGGTGCGTGAGTTGCCGTCCGGGCAAACGCAGCTTTTTATCGGTCTGCACTTGGTTCACGAGGTGACCAGCCCCCAGGCGTTCCAAATGTTGCGGGAGCAAGGTTTGAGAGTGCTCTTTCCGGAACGCACCTTCGCGACCGTGGATCATATTATTCCAACCGATACGCGCCAGCGCCCATATGCCGACGCCCAGGCCGAGGGCATGATGACGGCGATTGAGCGCAACTGCGCGGAATTTGGGATCCGGCTCTTTCAGGCGAACAGCGGCTATCAAGGAATCGTGCACGTGCTCGGCCCTGAGCTCGGGCTGACCCAACCGGGCATGACGGTGGCCTGTGGGGACAGCCATACCAGCACTCACGGAGCGTTGGGAACCGTGGCGTTCGGCATCGGAACGAGCCAAGTCCGGGACGTGCTGGCCACTCAGTGCCTAGCAATTCAGCGCCCCAAGGTGCGCCGGATCCTGGTGCGCGGCCGGCTGTTACCGGGTGTGTACGCGAAGGATGTGATTCTCCACATCATCCGCAGACTCGGCGTCAAGGGTGGGGTGGGATACGCGTACGAGTATGCCGGCGAGGTCATCGAGCGGATGTCCATGGAAGAGCGCATGACGGTGTGCAACATGAGCATCGAAGGCGGGGCTCGGCTCGGTTACGTGAACCCGGACGAAACGACGTTCGCCTACCTGCGGGGTCGCGAGTTTGCCCCGCAGGGAGCGGCCTTTGAGCGAGCGCTTTCCTGGTGGCGCAGCATGGCATCGGATCCCGATGCTCGGTACGATGACGAAGTGGAATTCCAAGGTGAGGAGATTGCGCCAACGGTAACGTGGGGCATCAATCCTGGCCAGGCTATTGGGATCGACGAGCGTGTACCGCCCCCGGAGGCGTTTCCGCCCGATGAGAGGGATGTTGTTGAAGATGCCTACCGATACATGGACCTCAAGCCAGGCCAGCCGATTCGTGGAATGCGCATTGATGTTGCCTTTATCGGCTCATGCACAAATGGCCGTTTGTCGGACTTGCGCGAGGCGGCAAAAATCGCCCGGCTGGGCAAGGTGAAGCCGCACGTGAAGGCACTCGTCGTCCCTGGCTCTGAAAGCGTGGCGCGGGCGGCCGAGACCGAAGGTCTCGATGAAGTGTTCCGAGCTGCGGGTTTCGAATGGAGGTTGCCGGGCTGCTCCATGTGCTTGGCGATGAACCCCGACAAGCTCGTCGGGCGACAAGTATGCGCTTCGTCGAGCAATCGGAACTTTAAGGGGCGTCAAGGAAGTCCAGGGGGGCGTACCTTGTTGATGAGCCCCGCGATGGTGGCGGCTGCAGCGATTGCTGGCGAGGTGGTGGACGTACGGGAACTGTTGTCGAGCGGCGGGTGAGGAGACAGCAGATGACAGAACTGATCAGAATCGAGCAGGTGGTTGGTCGCCCGATCCCCTTGCGAGGGAACGACATCGACACCGACCGGATCATTCCCGCGCGGTTTATGAAGGTCGTTACCTTCGACGGATTGGGAGAGTTCCTTTTTTACGACGAACGGTTCGATGCTCAAGGCCGCTCTAAAGGGCACGTTCTGGACGATCCGCGCTTTGCGGCGAAAGGTCCGCGGATCGGGGTGGTGAACAAGAACTTCGGTTGTGGGTCATCACGGGAGCACGCTCCGCAAGCGCTGCTCCGCTGGGGGATCCGTGCATTGGTGGGGGAATCCTTCGCGGACATTTTCTTCGGCAATTGCGTGGCCCTCGGAATGCCGTGCGTTTGCGCCGCGGAAAAAGACATCAATTGGCTGCAGGCAGCGGTGGAGGAAGACCCAGGCCACGAGATTATCGTGAACCTCCAGACCATGCGTGTGGAGTACAAAGGAACCAGTATTCCGGTGGTCATGCCTGAGGGCGCTCGGCGCCAGCTCATCGAGGGCACGTGGGACGCGACTCGGATTTTGTTGCAAGCAGAGGCGCAGATTCGTGAAACGGCGGCTCGCCTTCCGTACGTACGTGGATTTGCAGCGTAAGGGGCTATCCATCGGCGGGTAGGAAACCGTGACCGGTGACGGCGAACAGGATCACCTCCAGAGGGAGCGGCTGCGGCTGCTGTATGAGCTCAATCGTGGCTTGACGACGTTTACCGACCTGCGATCGCTGCTGAGCTACGCCACCGAACAAGGCCGCATTCTCTTTCGCGCTGAAGGTTGCGCCATCTTGATGCTCGATCCGAAGAAAAACGAGTTCTACTTTCCTGTGGCCAGCGATGTCGACATCAAGTCCGAAGCACGCTTAGCGGAGATTCGCTTCCCTGCAGATCGTGGGATTGCGGGATGGGTGCTCCACCACGATCAGGCCGAGTTGGTCATGGATACCTCGCAAGATCCGCGGTTTTTCCGCGGCATCGATGCGCAGACGGAGATGACCACGCGCTCGCTGTTGTGTGCGCCGTTGCGCACTCGGACGGGGAACATCGGGGTCATGGAGGTTGTGAACCCCGCTCCCGAATTCTTGACCGGGAGCGATTTGGAGTTTCTGGAGACAGTTGCTGCCGACGTGGCGGTGGCTTGTGAAAAGGCACAGTTGTACGAGCGCTTGCGTGGGGAGGTGGTTGGCCTGCGGCAGGTCTGTCGTGTTGCGGGGTTGTTGGCCATTGTGGTCGGTGCGCTCGTGGGCGTATCATCCGCCTTTGCGCACTTTGCCCGAGCTTTGCCAGCAGTCGAGTTGTTCACCCGGCCTACGTTTGTGCTCGGGGTGGTCACCGCTTTGGGCGGGGGGCTTCTATCGGCGATCGCTCGCGGTTGGTTGATTCCTCCGGCGGAGAGTGCACCGGTGGAACCCGGGCATGGAGGAAGAATTCCCGGTTCCCCTTTGGGCCGAGCAGTGGCGAAGGACACTCTCCGACAACCGTAAACCCGAGGGCTAGCGCTGCCTCTTTGATGGTCTCCACCGCCTGGCGGTGAAGTTCCGGGTCACGGACAACACCCCCCGATCCCACGTGTTCTCGGCCCACTTCGAACTGCGGCTTGACTAAGAGGACCACGTCACTGCCGGCATCGACGCAGCGCAAGACGTTAGGAAGCACTAACCGTAACGAGATGAACGACACGTCCACGGCTGCAAAGTTTGCGAGTTCTGGCAAGCGTTCTGGAGCGAAGAAGCGAAAGTTCGTGCGTTCAAAAACGGTCACCCGTGGATCATGCCTCAATTTCCACGCGAGTTGCCCGTAGCCTACGTCGATCGCGTACACGTGTGTGGCACCGCGTTGCAGAAGGCAATCGCTAAAACCGCCGGTCGACGCCCCGACGTCCAGACACGTGCGGCCTCGGACATCAATACCGAAGCTGTCGAGGGCAGCTGCGAGTTTAAGCCCGCCACGGCTCACATAGGGGAGGTCTTCGCCCCTCACCTCGATCGGGGCATCCGCATCGACGAAGGAGCCGGCCTTCGTCACTCGCTGTCCCGAAGCATAGACAACTCCAGCCAACACGAGGCGTTGCGCTCGTTCTCGGCTGGGTGCCAGCCCGCGTTCGACGAGGAGCTTGTCGATGCGAACACGCATAAGGAGCCGCTAGGCCACGCTAGCTCGGGCGACAATGAGTTGCGCGATTTGCCGTAGCGGTTCCGCTTCGTCTCCGAAAGAGTCCAACTCTTCCAACGCCTGGCTCAGAAGTTCGCGCACACGCTGTTTCGAGGCGGGTAGCCCGAGCACAGCCGGGAACGTGGCTTTGTGTTGCCGCCGATCCCCGCCGCCAATTTTTCCTGTGACCTGAAGAGAGCCTTCCTCGTCCAGGATGTCGTCGGCAATCTGAAAAGCGAGGCCGAGGAACTCCGCGTAGCGCGACAGTTGTCGCAATTGCCCTGGGCGGGCGCCGCCGAGGATTGCGCCGGCGCGAACAGAGACGCGGATGAGTTCGCCGGTTTTGCGGACGTGAATGTATTCCACGAGCGGCAAATCGGCTTGCCGATCCTGGGCTGCGATGTCAGCGGCTTGGCCTCCAACCAACCCGCGGGGCCCGGCGGCCATGGCAACTTCGGTAAGAACTTGCAATGCACGTCTTTGCCGAACCCCTGCGCTGAGCGCGGCCTCACCCATGATGCGGAACGCTTCCGTGAGCAGGGCATCGCCGGCCAGAATGGCGAGCGCCTCGCCGAATACGATGTGATTTGTTGGTCGCCCCCGGCGAAGTTCGTCGTTGTCCATGGCGGGCAAATCGTCATGGATGAGCGAGTACGTATGAATCATCTCAATGGCGCAGGCAAACGGGAGCACGGTTTCACTGTTGCCGCCAACCGCCTCGCAGGCGGCCAAAGATAAGATGGGCCGCACCCGCTTGCCACCCCCCAGGAGGCTATAGCGCATCGCCTCGACGAGCCGATCCGGCACACTGGTTGCGGGCAGATATCGGTCGAGGGCACGATCGATGAGTCGCCGCTTTTTCTCGAGGTACTGATCGAGCCGCAAGCGTTTACTCCTTCAAGTCACTGTTCAGCGGGGTGAGATTTAGCTCGCCACTGTCTGTGCGCGTGAGCACTTCGATCCGTGCCTCGACCTCCGTTAGGCGCTCGTTGAGTGCTTTGACTAAGCGGATTCCTTCTTCAAAGGCAGCTAAGGCATCCTCCAAGGACATGTCGCCTCGCTCGAGTCGGCGCACAATGTCCTCGAGCGCGTGCATCGTAGCCTCGAATGATTGGAGTGTTTGATCACTCATGAGAACTCGTTTCCCATTAACCTTCAGTTTCGCGCACCAGCGCGTGTGTCCGACCGCGAGCAAATTGAATTTGCACGGCATCTCCCGCGGTTAAACTGGCAGCATCGCGCACGATTGTGCCTGCGGGCAACTTCTTCACGATAGCGTATCCCCGGTTCAGAACTCCCAGCGGACTGAGAGCACTGAGTCGGTCAGCCAGAGCGCGAAGCCGCTGGCGCTCTCGTTCGGTTCTCCGCGTGATTGCGAGTTCCGCACGCTCAGCCAGCTCGTCCAGGCGCAGGCGCAAATTTTCCACCGTGTGGCGAGGGTCGCGCAGGCGATGAGCCAACTGATCGAGCCGTTGCCGGTATAGTTGCAACACACGGGAAAAAGCCGATACGAGCAATCGGCGTTGGTGTTCGATCCGGTTTGCTAGTTCCTTCAGTTCAGGAACCACGAGCGTTGCCGCTGCTGTAGGGGTCGGGGCCCGCACATCTGCAGCCAGATCCGCAATCGTGATGTCGATCTCGTGCCCGACGGCAGACACCACGGGTACGCGGCAGGCCGCAATGGCTCGCGCGACGACCTCGTCATTGAATGCCCAAAGGTCCTCCTTGGAACCACCGCCGCGCCCGACGATGATGACGTCCACCGCGGGGACCTCTTGCAAATCGCGTAAGGCTGCGACGATTTCCGTCGGAGCTTCCTTGCCTTGAACACGCACCGGGCGGATGATGACCCGCACGTGGGGAAACCGGCGATGGAGCACCGTGAGGATATCGCGAATCGCGGCGCCGGTCAGTGCGGTCACGATGCCGATGCAGCGCGGGAGAGGCGGTAGCGGGCGTTTGCGCTGTGGATCGAACAGGCCCTCCGCATGGAGCCGCTGCTTGAGCTGCTCGAGAGCAAGTTGCACGCTGCCGATGCCCACCGGTTCCATGAATTCTACGTAAAGCTGCAAGTGACCGCGGGGTTCGTAGAGGCTCACGTGCCCGCGTACGAGCACCTTAAGGCCGTCCTCCGGTTTAAACGCGAGTCCTCGATTGGCTCCCTTGAACATAACGGCGGCGATTTGGGCGCCCTCGTCCTTGATAACGAAGTAGAAGTGGCCGGAAGAGGGCACCTTGAAATTCGAGATCTCCCCGACCACCCACACCGTATCAATGTGTGTTTCCAAAGTTTCACGGATGAGTTGCGTGAGCTCGCTGACGCTGAGAAACGGGGTAGAACCGGCCCGCGGGGCCTCGGCGAACGTCATTGGGCGCTTCGTATCAAAATTGCCTCTCGAACGACAGACCACGCTGCACGAGCGAGATCGCGTCGACCAATTCGATCCCGGTCCCCGTCAACTGTCCGAATTCGGTGCGGAGCGCGGTTAAACAAGCCGAGCTGGCCGGAAGGACTTCGATGAGTTCGCCGAGGGATTGAGCCCGGGCCACCGCACTGGCGATGCGCGCTCGGCACCAGTTGGGGTCACTCCCGAGCTCGTTCTCCCGTGACCAGGAGAAGCGAAAGCAGCCTCTACCAGCCATGAAAAAAGCGGCGCACGGGTCGTCAGAGCTCGGCGTCAAGTCCCCCCACAACACGACGTAAGAGCTCGGGAGTGTTTCGACCCAGCGTTTTACTGCACCCAGGAACTGCTCGGCATGCGGAGGCGCGAAGAGCAAGACTCCCGACGCATGGGGAAACTGTTGTGCGAGCCTGGCGAAGTAATGTTCGAGGCTGGCCGCTCGAGCGCTGCGCGCCGAAACGGCTAGCGCCTCCTGCAGATCCGCTTGTGCGGTTCGGTCGCTGTGCTCCACGGCACCTGATTCGGTTTCCAACTCGACTTCGACCAGAGTAGGAACCTCCGCAAGCCGAAGCTGCTCGCTAACAATGTCCCCGAATGCTGCGGGCGGCCTCACGGCATAGGTGAGTCGCACGCCCAGAGCAAGAAACTGGCGCGCAAGATGCACATCGTCGCCTAGGTGAGCGAGTACGATGGCGAGCCGCGGTGGTCGGTCGATCCAACGGAATCGGAAGGTATGGGTTCGCAAGCCTCCGATGCCAAGCCAAACCTCCAGACTGTGAGGTCGGTCTTCGATATGAAGGGTCAAGTCTGGAAAGTCGCGTTGGAGCTCTTCAAAGGGGCGCAGGAGGGGGGCAATGTTGGTCGTGCGAGGCAGAGAAAATTCGTAAAGGCGATGGACCCATTGGCGACTGCCCTCACCAAAGTTCTCTTCGGTTGGAGTTGGGAGCACGAGAGGGAAGGGCATCTCGTTCAGCCTTAGCGTTACACGGGCAATTGCCCCCAACATCGCAGTCTGGTCGGGGGCCGGTGTTGAAGATGCAATTGTTGGAGCCTTTTGCCGCTGGCCGGTACGGGTGTTCGAACGATCCGGAACTGTGAGATCGGCGTACACAATGAGCCCGAAGGCGAGCATCAGGATCCAACGGAATGGCGCAAGGACGTCAACCAGTCGCCTCGAGGTGTGCACAGGGCGGTTTTAACGTGGCAGGCAAACGCAGCAAGAAGAGGCGCGAGTGTGATTATGGCGTGCGTCCGGCCACTACCGTTTTGAACACGTTCCAGCTTTTGAGCAATTCGAGCGCGCGATCCAACTGTGGGTCACGGCCTAACTCGCCTTCGCGGACCTGCAAGGCTTCCGGAACCTCCTGTGGTTCCTCCGTTTCTTCTTCGTTGGGTGGAGACTCTTCTCGATCGTGCGGGGAACGGAGGTGCCGTGGTAAGTTCTCCTCCCGAATCCGGGGCAGCGACGGTCCGCCAGCAGCGGCGAGGGTCGTCGGATTGTCGAGGACAATGTCCGGCGTGATTCCGGTCGCTTGGATCGATCTTCCGTTTGGCGTGTAGTACCGTGCGGTGGTGAGGCGGATGGCCGAGTTTTCCTCGAGCGGCAGGATCGTTTGTACGGAGCCTTTGCCAAAGGTTTGTGTCCCCAAGATCAAGGCGCGGCGATGATCTTGTAGGGCTCCGGCAACAATTTCCGAGGCGCTGGCACTGCCGCTGTTGACCAACACAATCATCGGAAAATCCGTGCGCGATCCCTGCTTATGGGCAAAGTATTTCTGCTTTTGCGATTCCAAACGGCCATCGGTGTAGACCACGAGGCCAGAGTCGATGAATTCGTCGGCCACTTTGATTGCCTGAGTGAGTAAGCCTCCGGGGTTGTTGCGGAGGTCCAGGATCAGGCCTGAAAGCGGCCCGCCGTTATCCTGTTCGAGTTTCGCGAGTGCCTTTTGCAAGTCATCGTCGGTCCGCTCTTGAAACTGCGTGATCCGCACGTATGCGTACCCTTTCTCGAGGAGGCGGGACTTCACGCTTTGAATTTTGATGACTTCGCGGGTCAGCGTGAGTTCGATTGGTTTCACCACTCCCTCGCGCCGCAAAGTGAGGCGCACCTTAGTCCCGGGCGCGCCACGCATGCGCCGCACGGCCTCGGTTAGCGGCATGTCCTTGGTGAACTCTTCGTCGATTTTGATGATTTGATCGCCCGGTTTGATTCCGGCCCGGTAGGCGGGGGTATCTTCGATGGGGGAGACAACCGTCAGGACGTTGTTACGGATCGTAATCTCGATCCCAAGGCCACCGAACGTGCCGCGCGTATCGACTTGGAGCTCCTTGTAGGATTCGGGCGGGAGGTAAGCGCTGTGTGGGTCTAAGGCGGTTAGCATTCCGGTAATTGCGCCTTCGATTAATTGTTTGGTGGTGACGGGATCGACGTAATTACGCTGTACCAAGGTGAGGACGTTGGTGAACACCTCGATACTGTCGTAGGCGTCCTTGGCGACGGCGGACACGCGGCTCGCGCTGTAAGACAACAAGTAAATTGTGCCTCCGAGGACGATAGCCCAGACGATTTTTGTCAACCAACCAGTGTGTTGTTTCATGTAAGCGAGCGCCCTTTCTCCGAGAACGGATAGCAGCTGACTTATAACCGAAGGTGTTGCTGCACACAATTTGTCTTCCAGGAGTTGGACCATCCAGATGCATGCAGCGCTAGTATGTGCTGAGCCGTTAATCGGTTTGCTCGAGCGCGTGGCTTCTTCGCTGGTCTTCGCCTCTCATTGGGCTGCGAGAAAAAACCGTTTGGCCACGTGGTTGAACGCGCTAAACTGCAACGCTGCCATGACGCAACATTCGAGGTTGTTTCAACGAAATCTCACGGAGTTCTTTCGCGAATTGCTGCAGCGTGCGATGGAGGCGCAAGCAGTAAGGTCGAGCGAGGACGTTGAATTCTACCTCGTGACGCTGCTTGAGCACTTCGCCCATCCCCGTCGCCGCTTTGATGATCGGCCTCTAGCTCTTGATTACTTGGAGTCTTTCCACGCACCATTACCGCATCGTTACGGGAAGCTGAAACACGTGGGCGACACGGCCCTGTTTATGGCCGGGCTATTCCTCGAGGCACTGCACCGGAAAATTGTCAGCTCTGACTACTACACTGAGTTAGGGCGCACGGCGTATTCGCAACTCGCGCGTTTGGGTGGAGCAGCCGGCCCCCGCTCGCGGGATTTGTTTGCCGAACTTGCGGACCGCTTCCCCGAGCTCGTCCGTGTCCTAGCGGAAATTAGTTTTCGCGACTTGTTTCCAGGAGACGAGCACGCACTCAGAGCCTACACCCGGTGGTTGTACACCCGTAGCGAGCTCGATGCTCACTGGCTCATGAAGCAGGGGCTAATTCCGTACGCTCCCACGAAACGGACGACTCACTAGCTCGCGACCCGACCACCAGAGGTGCCTTTGCGTTACGGGCAACGAGAATGGTGAACAACGAGCGCCGACTTGTCTTGTAGAGCTCGATCACTTCTAGTGGCAGCCCGACCAGGACGTCGCGTAGGTCCAATGTATGCCACCCAAGTCGTAACGTTACTGGCTCCATGAGCCGATCGAGCGCTGCAAAGAAGCGGTTAGGACTCCGGAAGTGATTCACGATCGCCAGGGTACCCTGCGGCCGCAGAACTCGTAGAATTTCCGTCATCAGCTTGCGGGCATCCGGCACTACGCTTACGACATGAAAAGCGGTGACAAAGTCGAAAGAGTCGTCCTCGAACTTAAGATTCAGGGCGTCCATCTGGAGCAGCTTGATGTGGCGCCAGCCATGCCGCCGCAGCTTATCCTCCGCCTTGTCAAGCATATCTGCCGCTAGGTCGATCCCGACCACTTCGGCGTGCTCAGGATAGGCGTCGAGCGATAAGCCCGTTCCCACTCCGACTTCTAGCACGCGCGCTCCAGGAGGGATTTCCAGCGAGCGAATGACCCGATGGATCCGCGGAGCGAAAATCCGAGTGAAGATGAAGTCGTACAAATAGGATAGTTCAGCGTACAGCTTGCTCTCATGGGCCTGCGCACTCTCGAAGGACCGCATCCGCTACCCCTCAGTCGTCACGTGGTTGTGATTCGGCCGGTCATGCGGCCGTATTGCCGCGCAACTCGCTCTTGAAAGCAGCGACGTCGCGCTTCCGAAACCGCCACTGGCGCCCCTTTTTGAATGCGGGCAAGATACTTTTTCGAGCAAATTCGTTAACCGTATCCGGACTCAAATCGAGGATGCGGGCCACTTCCTTACTGGTCAAGATCGCATCGTCTTTTTCCATGGTCTGAACCCCCGGGGGCTAACGTGAAATGCTTCCCAACAGGATGACCCGTCCCGGCTAACACGGGGGTATCCAGCAGTCAAGCAAGGGCGTTTCCGTTTAGGTCCTCCGGGAGAATCAAACGACAAATTCAGTACTTAAGGTCGCGCCTCGGTCCGAAACTCGAGCGGGCCAGCGGCAAGTTTTGCGAGGCAGGTGCAGGCAAGCCTACGACGGTGCGGGTAAGGAGTGCTAGTGACGCGTGGGGCGAATCCCAACGAGTCGGAGTTGCAACGGACCGGCCGTGGAGCCCCCGCCCAGGTCGCAGGTGAACAGCACGTCATAGGCTGTATCCGAGGGTGGCGGTGGTTCGTGTCCCCATTGAAACCATCGAGCGGGAAATGCCCGGCCATTTTGCTCGATGAACAGGCTTAAGTGGCCCGTGCCAAACGGGCGCGAGGAGCGAAGACGCACGTTACGCGCGAAAAACACGGGTTCAGGGTTGGCGGGACCAAACGGTTCCAGAGCACAAAGAGCTTCGGTCACGCTGCCCGGATCGAACTCGGAAAGGTTCACTTCGGCATCAGCGTAAATCGGGAGCACGCGTGACTGAGGAAGCTGCGCCTGGACCGCCTCGTCGAAGTTCGATGCGAAGTCGGAGATCTTTTCCGCGGCGATCGTAAAGCCCGCTGCCATGGGATGGCCTCCAAAGCCAAGAAGATGCGACGCGCAATCCGCTAAGGCGCGGTAACAGTTCACACCAGCGATACCCCGGACCGAACCGCGGCCGACTTCCGATTCCGGGTCGATCGCGATCAACGCCGCAGGCCGTTTGAAGCGTTGCACCAGCCGTGCCGCGACAATCCCGACCACGCCTGGATGCCAAGTCGAGCTTGCGAGCACGATCGCGGCGCGCTCGCTGCAGCGAGGATCGTTGCGACATAGGGCCAAAGCTTCCTGAAGCGTTGCAGACTCAAGGGCTTGCCGCTCGCGGTTCGTTGCGTCTAAGCACTTGGCTAATTCGATCGCCCGGTCCGCGTCTTCGGTTGTCAACAAGTTGAACGAAACGAGGGCCGAGGTGAGTCGGCCGGAGGAGTTCAAGCGGGGGGCCAAGCGAAAGGAAACGGCTGCACTGTTGACGTGCTCGATTCTAGCGATCGACTTGAGCGCTGCGATACCAACGCGATGCCCGCGGGCGAGAGCATCTAATCCGTGCCGTACCAGGACGCGGTTCTCTTGCTCCAGCGGCATGATGTCGGCAATCGTGCCCAATGTGACCAAATCGAGTAGCTCCCGAAGGCTTGGCGGTGCGGCTTTGCCGTCCTCGCGCAGCCGGCCTCGAACGCCCCAGGCTAGGTAAAAAGCGATCCCGGCGCCGCAGAGACCCGCAAAGGGAAAGCCGCAATCCGGAGCCGCAGGATTAAGGGTGGCAAAGGCGGGCAACGGGCGAGGGGGGACTTGATGGTGGTCGCAAACGATTGTCTCCATCTTCAGCGACTGGGCAAACCGAATCTCTTCTTCGTTTGCCGCGCCACAATCGACGGTGATCAGGAGACTCGCACCGCGAGCGTGGAGGGCCCGGATCGCTTCTGAGTTAAGACCGTAGCCCTCGCGTAGTCGATCAGGGACGTGCACGATGGGATCGAGGCCGAGATCGCGGAAGAAGCAATAGAGAACGGCGGTGCCACTTACGCCGTCGAGGTCGTAATCTCCGTACAGTGCGACGGTTTCCTTGCGAGCGATGGCCCGCCGCACGCGCTCGACCGCCTTGTCCATGTCGCGGAACAAGAACGGTGAGCGTAAGCCGTCGCGTAGCCGCGGATTCAAGAACGCTCCAGCCGCTTCGACGGTGGTATAGCCCCGCTGGACCAGTAGGCGCGATAAAAGCGGCGAGACACCAAGTTCCTTTTGCAAAAGGGTCTCAAGAGCTGGCTCCCCACGACGCAAAAACCACCGCTCCGTCATGTTGAGCGCAGATTACCCCTCGCTATCGCGTGGCGGCAAACCCCGGCCTTTGCAGATAGAGAACGATCGGACTCGAAATAAAAATGGAAGAATACGTCCCGATTGTGAATCCGACGAGGAGCGTAAACGCAAAGCCGTTAATCACCTTACCGCCGAGGAAGAACAGGGCGAGGAGCACGAGGAGAGCTGTTCCGGTCGTCAAGATCGTGCGACTGAGTGTCTCGTTGATGCTGCGGTTGATGATCTTATCCAGCGGGTCTCGCCGGTTTTTGCGTAGGTTCTCGCGAATTCGGTCAGACACGATAACGGTATCGTTTACGGAGAATCCAACAACAGTGAGCAACGCGGCGACGATCGTGAGATCGAACTCATAGTTTGCCAAGGACAGCGCCCCGACAGTGATCAGCACGTCGTGAAGCAGCGCCACTGCTGCGCCAATGCCGAAGCGGAGCTCAAAGCGGATCCAGATGTAAATGCCCATCATAATGGTGGCCGCGATGACGGCAAAGATCGCGCGCCACCGTAACTCGCTTCCCACGCGTGGCCCGACTGTTTCGATGCGTTGGATTTCCCACGCGTCTCCGCCGAATCGCGACTCGAGTGCGGAGGTAATCTGCGCGCTGAAATCGCTCAGATGTTCGCCTTTGACGGGCACCCGAATCAGGAACTCCGACCCACCTGCTCCGTTACGGCTGAAATCTTGAATCGAGGCGTCTCCTAGCTCTAAACTCGCAATCGCCTTTCTGACCTCGTCCGTTTTCGTAGCTTCCTTGAAGCGAACCTGAACGAGGGTTCCTCCGGCGAAGTCGATTCCGTAGTTCGGCCCTCCGTGAGCAATGAGGGAGACGATCCCGATGAGGATTAGCGCCCACGAGAAAAATAGCGCGCGCTTGAAGTTCCCCACGAAATTGAAGTTGGTACCAGGCTTGATGAGTTCCACAGGACACCCCTCCTCAAATACTCACCCGTTCGAGGCGCCGGTAGGTTAGCAACCAGTCGTAGACGATGCGCGTACCGACAACCGCGGTAAAAACCGAGGTAACGATGCCGAGGCACAGCGTGACCGCAAACCCCTTGATGGGCCCCGCCCCGAACTGGAACAAAATCAAGCCAGACAGAAAAGTGGTGATATTCGAATCGAGGATGGCCGGTAGGGCACGCTCGTAACCCGCTTCGATCGCGGCCCGGGCTGTTCTTCCTAGGCGAAGTTCTTCGCGGATTCGCTCGTTAATGAGCACGTTGGCGTCGACCGCCATACCCAAGGTCAGCACGATGCCTGCAATGCCGGGCAAGGTGAGGGTCGCTTGTAAGGCGGAGAGGGCGGCCAGGAGAAGCACCACGTTCAGCACGAGTGCGAGATCTGCCAGCAAGCCCGCGAAGCGGTAGTAGATGATCATGAAGGCGACAACCAGGGAGCCGCCAACGATGAAAGACACGACCCCTTGCCGAATCGAATCTCGGCCTAATGTCGGCCCCACAGTTCGCTCTTCGGCAATGTGCACGGGTGCTGGGAGCGCGCCCGCGCGCAGCACGATCGCTAAATCGCGTGCCTCTTTGATGTCGAAATTTCCCGTAATGGATGCTCGCCCGCCGGGAATCCGTTCTTGGATGACCGGAGCAGAATAAACGGTGTTATCTAGAATGATGGCAAGCCGGCGCTTGACGTTGGCTGCTGTGACTTCCTCGAACTGCTTCGCTCCGCGCGGCGTTAGCTCCAAAGCAACGTAAGGACCTTCGAGTTGCGAGCCGGGACGCACCTGTGCATCAGCGATCGCATCGCCGGTCAGCAGCACCTTGGACTCGACCAGGTATTTGGTTTTTTCCACCCTGCGGCCGATCCGTTCGCCTCCATACCCGGGCAAAATCTCTAAACCGGGCGGGAGAGGCTTTTGGCCACTGAGGTATGCTTCCGCGTCGGGTACCTCTGCGAGTAGCTTGAATTCGAGCACCGCAGTGCGTCCAATGAGTGCCTTCGCCCGTTGCGGGTCTTGGATTCCAGGGAGCTGGACTACGATCTCTTGCGAGCCCTGGCGCTGGATAATCGGCTCGGCAACTCCGAATTGATCGATTCGGTTGCGAATTGTCTCCAGCGCCTGTTCCACCGTGAACTCCCGCAGGCGGCGTTCTTCGCTTACGGTTAGGCGGAGAGAGAAGATCGCTATCCCGTCTTCGGTTCGCGAGTCGGCAATGGTGAGGTCTGGGAAGTTCTCGCGCAATAAAGATTCGAAGGCACTGCGGTCCGCTCCGGATGGGAGCCTCACCACGATCGTTTTATCTTTTCTTTGGATCTCGTCAGTGGCAAGTTGTTTTTCTTGCGTTTGGCGCCGTAGCTCATCGGCTGTTCGCTCTAAGGTATTTTCAACGGCTTTGTCGACGTCCACGGTTAGAACTAGGTGAGTGCCGCCTTGCAGATCGAGGCCCAGCCGAATCTTGTTCGTCGGCAGAAATCGTTTCCACCAATCGGGTAGATTCTCGGTAAACGAGGGGAGCAGGTAAACGGTGGCGGCTGCGAGCAAAAGGATGACACCAACGATGCGATACCAGAGACTCGCTTTCACTTCTGACCGTCCTTTTCTTTCCCTTTATCTTTGGCCTTTTCTGGAGTGTTGGCGCGCACAAGTCCAGCGACGTAAGAGCGCTCCACGCGTACCCGTACGTTAGGTGCGACTTCCAGGGTTAGGACCCGGTCGCTGACTTGTACAATACGGCCAATGAGCCCGCCGTTCGTGACCACTTCGTCGTTGACCTTAAGGGAGGCCAGCATCTTCTGATGCTCGCGTTGCTTTTGTTGTTGGGGCCGAATGAGCAAGAAGTAGAAAACGATGAAGATCAGCAGCAGCGGAAATAGGCTGGCAAGCAGCGAGGGCCCCGCAGGAGCCCCACTTTGAGCCCAGGCGATCCCATTCACGGCTCGTACTCCTGCTCAAGCCGCGGGATGGTGGCCGCGGCCCAGGAAACGAAGCTTTGGTTTGTAATGGCGGTCTGCATGTCGCGCATCAACCTTTGGTAGAAGTAAAGATTATGGGTGGTTGCCAGCGTCGCGGCCAAGATCTCTTTGGAAAGAGAGAGGTGCCGTAAGTAGCCACGGCTAAAGTTTGCGCAGGTGTAGCAGGCACAGAGCGGATCGGGCGGGTCATTGTCCTTTTGGAAGCGGGAAAGACGAATATTGAGCCGGCCGAAGGAGGTGAAAAGCAGCCCGTTCCGAGCGTTTCGCGTCGGGAGCACACAGTCGAACAAGTCGTACCCCATGCCGACGAAACGGATCAGATCCTCCGGATAGCCCACTCCCATTAGGTAGCGCGGCCGATCGCGAGGTAGCTCCTCTGCCGTCGCCGCCGCTACATCTCTCGTCACGCTACGCTCCTCCCCCACACTGAGGCCGCCCACCGCATAGCCAGGAAACTGCAGAGCGACAAGTTCCTGCGCATGCCACTTGCGGATGTCGATGAAAACACCCCCCTGGACGATCCCGAAAACCAGCGGGCCGTCGGGATCGCTTACCCGCTGGCTCCGCTCAGCCCAGGCGAGCGAGCGCCGCGTTGCCTCCTCCACGAGCGTTCGCGGGGCTCCGGCGGGCGGGCATTCGTCTAGCACCATCGCGATGTCGACTCCCAGGTCGCTCTGGAGGTTGATGACTTTCTCGGGAGTGAAGAGGACTTCCTGCCCGTCGATGTGGCTACGGAACCGCACCCCCTCGTCGCTAACTTTGCGCAACGGGGCGAGGCTGTAGATCTGATAGCCGCCACTATCGGTGAGAATCGGCCCACTCCAGCCCATGAACTGGTGTAGGCCGCCTAACGCCCGCACCACCTCCACACCGGGCCGGAGCGCGAGGTGGTAGGTATTTGCCAGCACAATCTGAACTCCGACAACGCGGAGCTCGCGCGGCGTCATCGCCTTTACGGTTGCTTGGGTGGCCACCGGCATAAATGCGGGAGTAGAAACTTCCCCGTGTGGCGTCGTGAGCACGCCGCACCGAGCCGCTCCATCCTGCGCTGTGACGCGAAAGCACTCCTTGGGAGTGGGTGAGGCGAACAACGGACTCACTGGATTCATAAGTTACAAAACCAGCATCGCGTCGCCGTAACTGTAGAAGCGGTAACGATGCTTTATCGCCTCGGCATACGACTCCAGAATCAACTCCCGGCCTGCGAAGGCTGCGACCAGAAGAATTAACGTCGAACCCGGAAGGTGAAAGTTCGTGAACAAGGCGTTGATGACCTGGAAATGGTAGCCAGGTACGATAAAGCGGTCAGCCCAAAGTACCCCCGACCTCACAAACATCGGCTCGCCTATTGCTGCAGATTCCAGAGCTCGTGTGGTTGTGGTGCCGATGGCAACCACACGTTTTCCTTCTAATTTTGCTGCTCGGATTGCCTCGGCAGTCTCCGTAGGAATCTCGCACCATTCCGGCTCCATGCGGTGAAGTCGAACGTCGTCGACCCGAATCGGTATGAACGTCCCCGGACCAACATGCAACGTGATCCGCGCTAGCTGGACCCCCCGAGTGAGCAGGTTTGCCACCAATGCGGGTGTAAAGTGGAGGCCGGCTGTAGGCGCAGCCACAGATCCCGGTACGCGCGCGAAGATGGTTTGGTATCGTTCAGCGTCTGCCGCTGAAGGACCGACTGGTCGTCGGATGTAAGGCGGCAACGGTACCTGACCGTGGCAGTTCAGGAACGTCAACACGTCGGTATGTCCATGCCAGGCGACCACATATCGACCGGGCCCTTGCCGCTCGATGATCTCAACCTCGGTTGATGGTTCCAGCGTCAAGCGCACCCCCGGCTGGAGGTCGCGTGCGGGTTTACCTAGGCAGAGCCAAACCGGAGGAGAGCTGCCAGGTGTGTTGAGAGCCCTCACGAACAATAACTCTCCGCGCCGACCTTTGGGTGTACGGAGTGGCACGCGGGCGGGAATCACGCGCGTATCGTTTACGACCACGAGGTCTCCAGGGTTTAGAAAAGCAGGCAGCTCGCTCACGCGTGCGTGGGTTCGCGTTCCACGCGTGCGCTCCACTACCATGAGTCGCGCGTCGTCGCGGTTCGGAGCCGGCTCTTGTGCGATGAGTTCTGTGGGCAGTGAAAACTCGAAGTCACCTCGCCGAATGACTGGGCTCTGCTGAGAGTCGCTTTTGATTTCCATATGGGAACGAAAACGGCGTGCCGAACGCCCCGGTGGTCGGAATGAAGGTCTTTTAGGGCGTCCGGAAGTAGCGGCAATAAACACAGCCGCCACTCACGGTCAAGGAGCAGCCCACCTGTTGACTTGCGCGACAACCTCGGGTAAGGTCCGACCGACCGGTCGGGCAAGATTGCTTTCGGAATCGAATTCGTAGCGGTGAGACGCAAAATGGAGGTGGTTGCGAGTGTAACTGAACCGTCATCGAGAGAGAAAATTCTGGATGCCGCGGAGTTACTGTTCGCGCAGCGGGGGTTTGCCGGAGTAGGGATGCGTGAAGTGGCGGAGGCTGTGGGCCTCAGCAAGTCTTCTCTCTTTCATCACTTCCGGACGAAGGTGGAGCTTTACGCAGCGGTTGCGGCCCGAATCCTTGCTGCGTTTGAGGAACGGACCGCTGAGATTGTTGCGGCGCCCGGAGATGCGCTGGAGCGCTTTGACCGTTGGTTGGACGCCATGATCGATACCCTGGCGGAGCGTCCGACCCGGGCTCGTTTGCTCTTGCGCTCGCTGTTTGAAGACGACGATTTGGCTGGTGAAAGTGAAGGAGAAAAGGAGGTGGATGCCATCATCCATCGGCTATTTGCCAGCGTTGGGCATCTGCTTCGGGAGGGAATGGAGCGTGGCTTGTTCCGGGTCGCCAGCATACCCCACCTACTGCAGAGCCTGATTGGCTTACTGGTGTATCATTTTGCTTCGGGAGAATTTGGCGAGACGTTGTTGCGGCAGTCCCTTTTTGCTCCGGCTGCCGTGGAGAAGCGGAAGCAAGAGGTGAAGGCGTTATTGTACTCGGGGATGTTGGTTGGAACGGCAACGCGAAAAGCGTTGCGTAAGCTTTGAACGTTAGCGAACGAGGGAGGAAGGTTATGGAGAAGCTGCTGGCAGACCACCGGCGTCAACTAGGTGATTTCGAAATCGTTGAATTCGTGGACGAACAAGAGATTGCCCGGTTGCGCGAGAAGCTTGACGTCCCGGTGCCCTTGGAGCTCCATTGGAGTTGGGAATACGGGTCGGAGGTCGAAGAGCTCCGGGCACTGTACGAACGGGGGAAACGCGGTCAATGGAACGCAGAGACGGATATTGACTGGAGTATTCCGTTCCCGCGCGATGAGTGGTTTGTTCCCCGTGAAAATGCTCTCCTTTTGCCAACGCTACTAACGATGATGGGGGCAGACGAGGAAACTTGCCGTCAGGCGGCGTTCGACGAGTTCACGCATCTGATCTCTCAGTTGTTGCACGGAGAGCAGGCGGCGCTCCAGTTGTGTGGTCAATTGACCAATGCTTGCCCCACGATCGATCAAAAGTTTTACGCCGCTTCTCAGGTGGCGGACGAAGCTCGTCACGTCGAGGTGCTGGCAAAGTTCATCGAACGGAAGTTAGGCACGATTTATCCGATCGACCCTACGCTCAAAGTCTTGCTCGATCGCCTGCTCGAGGCACCGACGTGGAAGATGAAGACCCTCGGTATGCAGACCCTGTTCGAGGGGATGGCTGTGGCCATTTTCGACCAAATCGTAAGGGCGGCGACCAATCCTCTCGTCAAGGATATCCTTCGCAGAGTGCAAATTGACGAAGCGAGGCACGCAGCGTTTGGGGTATTGACGATGCGGCGCGTGGTTCAAGAGGCCACCGAGGAAGAAATGGCAGAGATGGAAGATTTCGCGTTTGCGATCTTGGAGACGCTGAACGCGAACCAGCAACTGGACTTCCTTCGCCAAGCGGCGCCGAAGTATGGCCTGGATCCGGAAGCTGTCGTCCAGTCGTTACATGCTATGCCGCAGTGGGCTCAGTTGAACAGCGAAGTTTATATGCACACAGTGATCCCCAATCTCTGGCGCCTGGGTTTGATTACGGAGCGTACCGAGGAGAAATACCGGAAGGCGGGAATCCTATGGGGCGACCGCTTCGAGGCTCGTCACCAGCTTCCCTTAGCGAGCTAACCGAAGCACATTAGGAATCTGCGTGCACTGCGTGCGGTATAGCGGTGCACGCAGATTGATGGTTTTTAGCGGGTCACGGCTCGAGAACGGCGCTGGCGATGTTCTTGTCGGGGTATCGAGTGGGGGTGATTGGAGCGGGGGTGGCTGGCCTCGCGTGCGCTTACATGCTCGCGCGAGAAGGGGCCGAAGTGGTGGTTTTTGAACGCGACCCCCCGCCCCCGGAGGATCCGGAACTGGCCTTTTCGAGTTGGAAGCGACTGGGCGCCAGTCAGGTGCGGCACTCCCATGTCTTTTTGGGCCGGCTGCGTGTTCTGCTGCGGGATCACTATCCCGAGCTCCTTCAGGAGTTGCTGCGCGCGGGCTTTAGGGAGATGCGACCAATTGACAACCCGCCGCCGGCGTTACGGGGGCGCTTAGAGCCTGAACCTGGCGACGACGATCTTGTGGCTCTGGCGGGGCGGCGGGTCACGTTCGAGTGGGTACTGCGGCGAGTGATAGGGGAAAACCCGAGAGTTCAGATCGAGACCGATTCGAAAGTGTTGGGTTTGCTTGCGGTGCCGACGGTGCCGCCACAAGTCTGCGGAGTGCTCGTGGATCGTGGCCGCAGTCGCGAAGCGGCGATTCGTTTCCACTTTGTTGTCGACGCCTCAGGCCGCCACTCAACGATCCCGCGGTGGCTCCAGAAAATTGGCTGTCGGCCGGTCGTCGAGCAACAGGAAGAGTCCGGCATTGTTTATTACACCCGATTTTACCGGCGTCGCGCTGGCTCCGAGGAACCAAAGCCTGGGCAAGACCCATGGGTCGCGGACTGGGACTGGCTAAAGTTCGCGCTCTTTCCAGCGGAAGGTGGGGTGTTTTCGATCACCTTGGCGGTGCCCCTTGTGGAGCCGCGCTTAAAAATCCTGAGCCGCGCAGCGGTCTTTGATCGCATTGTGAGAGCGATTCCGGGGCTACGAGACTGGGTTGATCCTGATGTTGCCGAACCTTACGCGGCGGCGCCTCGCGAGGTGGAGGCAATGGGTGGCTTGATGAACCGTAGGCGGCGGTTTGTCGATGCCGACGGCTTAATTGTGTCGCGGCTGTTTGTCATCGGGGACGCGGCGTATTGCACAAACCCGCTGTATGGTCGGGGCTGTGCCCAAGCGTTTCTTCACGCCCACCTTCTTCTTGAGGCCCTTCGCGAGGCTGGGGGCGACCCGCAGGTGGCAGCGACCCAGTTGGACGAGTTGGCCCAGCAGCAACTCAGCCCCTTCTACCGCGCCTCGGTTGTGGCGGATCGCGATGCGGTGCGACGAGCTCTGGGCAAACCGCCCGTGCGATTTCTGGACCGTGTACAGGAAGGATTCTTCCGTGACGGCGTTGCGGTCGCTATGCGGACGGACCCGGTCGTGTACCGGGCGTTTCTCCGCATGATCAACATGTTTGAGACGCCCGAGCAGGCATTTCTTCAGCCGGAGGTCGTGGCACGAACGCTTTGGGTAATGAGCCAGGGCGAGGCGTTCCGAAGACGGCATGGGTGGCGTCCCCCCCCGGCGCGGGACCGTTACTTGATGGAAATCGGCATTCCCTCTCGTGAATAGGATGCGAGGCGTGGCCTCGTCAACGGTAAGCCTTGGCGAAGGGGTGCATTGCATTCGCCTGGCAACCTGAAATTTTAACTTGAGAGTCAAGTCTTCAGGAGGAGGTCTCCCATGCGGCGGGCAAAAATTGGTCAGGCAGTCATCGAGCTTGTGCAAGGGGACATCACACAACAAGACACCCAAGCCATTGTGAACGCCGCAAACCGATCCTTGCGCGGCGGTGGGGGCGTTGATGGAGCAATTCACCGAGCAGGGGGCCCGCAAATCTTAGAGGAGTGTAAAAAGCTCGGCGGATGTGAGACCGGGGATGCCAAGACCACCACTGGCGGGCGATTGAAGGCTAAGTACGTAATCCACGCGGTCGGACCGATTTACCGGGGTGGTACCCATAACGAAGCGGAACTCTTGGCGAGCGCTTACCGGCGGTCGCTGGAAGAAGCAGCTGCCCACAAAGTCACCTCGGTAGCGTTTCCTTCGATCAGTACGGGAGCCTACGACTACCCAGTCGAGGAGGCGGCGAGGATCGCGTTGAGGACCGTTGCCGAAAACTTGCCGAGGTTTCCGGGAATCAAACTAGTCCGGTTCGTATTGTTCACGCCGAAGGATCTGAGCGTGTATGAATCCGCGCTGAACGAGGTGTTAGGAGGGGAGGGAGCGTAGCGATCCTTCTCGATTGTGCAGCGGACAAAAGGGTCCGCCCGCGAAAAGCGAGGAATCGGTCTCTGGTCGCGTCCGGGGACTGGGAACCGAGGCGACGGCACCCAACGAGAAGGGACCTGCTCGGCGGTAGCCATGTGAAGGTCGACGAGAGCGAACCACCTCTCGGACGTGGGGACTAGGGCAGGGTGATCCGTGGCCTGCCCGTTTCACTTCGCGCGGAACTGACCGTGGCACCGCTTGCTTTCGTTTTTGGAGAGCCGAACAGTCTCGGAGAAGGCGATGGTACTCGAGTTCGTTCTGCTGCAAAGGGCTTGGTACCGCGGGAAAAGCGGAGCGGCCGTGCGCTGAGGCAAGGTAGGGCTAGTGCGTCAATGAGCCGACTCGATCAAATGGGCAATGGTAAAAAATTCCTCGGTGAGCCCGGTCTTCTCTCCTTGGTTGAAATACCATCCCTGCTCACCTGGATACCGGTGGCTCGGCAGCGCCGCCCGGGTGGCGTGGTTGAGCTGAATGTCGACCATGGTGATGCTAGGTCCGAAGGGCATTTCGTCTGCGTATTCGATGCCATTGGGGAGAACCTGTCGTCGAAAAGCATACTGATTGATCCACACCTTCCAGAGTTGGCCGGATCGGTCGAATATGTCGCTGAACACGATGAGAAAGGTTTCCTGATCTACGAAGAGAACCCGTTTCCCGTAAGCGTACTGTGGTAGCTTAGGTTTGCCCTCTACGACCCAGACCTTTCGTTTTTCCCAGGCGTCGCAAAAGACGAAGTCTCCCGGACCATCGCAGTAGCGAACCGGAAAGTCTTCCGAGTGGAAGGAGCCTAGGACTTCCTGCTCGCCCAAAAGCCGCCACTCGAACCACGGAATCTGCCCAGCATACCCGCCGTAGCTGTCGATGTCGGTATCTTGCCCGAACAGGGCATCGGAACGCTGTGCACTGGAAAGGCGCCGAACACGGCGCAACGAGGGCAAATATAGCCAAGTATCGTCTTGCCGATCGGGGTCCAGATATCGAATGGAGGTCACGCCAACCCCTTTGAGATCGAATGGCTCAAGGATCGGGTGCATCGACGCTTTGTACCGCACGCGTTCGGGGTTGGGGAGCTCAGGTTTCGGGTCGACGATCAATCGCCCATTGTAAAAGAGCGTTCGGAAGTGGTCGAGGAGGTAATGCCGTTCGACCGTCATGCCGGCATCTTTGTTCAGTGGCCCGGTGTCGGCGTCGAAATTCCGCAGGTCGCTATCATCCGTGACAAAGGGTTTGTAGTCGTAGTTCCACATGATCTTGAGAGCCACCTGCGGGTCGTTGGGATCCAAGTGAGGAAAGGGTAAGCCGGCAACGTAGTTCTCGAGACGTCGTCCATCCGGCGACAGGCGGACTTGACCACTATAACGTTCGGTTGCTTCCCGATACTCGCGATTCCACTCGATTTTACGGTAGGGAACAACCTTGATCTTGAGGCCGTGTTTCACGCACCAGCGAACTCCGGGGGAAACGAGGTGGCCGAGTTTCTCCACATTCTCATGAGTAATGAGATCACCCGGTTGTACATCTGCAGGCGCGGAATTGATCCTGAGGAAAAGAGCGCCCGCGATGAAGAGACCTAGAATCAAAGTCCGCAGAGTCATGGTTACGGCTCTCCTCAAGATACAGCCGACGATTCAACCTCCCGCATGCGGTGGGCTTGCAGCGCGAAAAACGTGCCGTTCGTAATGGAACGTGAGGATCGCGGAAGTCGGCAACGTCTTTTCAGCCTGTAATCACCGTTTTCAGGGACTCCGTCTCGACTTTGCGATCGCTGAGGGCGTGCGGGTCGTTGGCATTACCTCTAATTGAGTCGCTTGTTCCGGGTCAGTTGCGTAGCTAGACGAGGATTTCCTGTGGTTACCGTATCCGAGCTCTCGAAGCAGTTCGGTTCGCAGCTTGTGTTAGATCGCGTCGACTGGTTTGTGCCTCATGGAGCGCGGATCGCCTTGGTCGGGGCGAACGGCTCCGGAAAATCTACTCTCTTGCGGCTATTGGCTGGGCGAATGGAGCCCGATTCGGGGCGAATTTTAATCGCTCGTGGTGTACGAGTGGGCTACCTGGAACAAGAAGTAGGGGTCTTTGAACAGCGCACGGTTCTCGAGGCAGTTCTCGACGCATTTTCTGACCTGGCAGAGTTGGAAAAGCGGTGCCGTGAGCTGGAAGATCTCTTAGCTTCCACCGATCCAGGGCTGCCGGCGTACGGAGCGTTACTCGACGAGTACGGAAAGCTGCGGGACGAGTGGGATAGGAGAGGAGCTTACGATCTCGAGGCGCGGGCGCGTGCTGTTTTGGTCGGCCTCGGCTTTTGTCAGGCTGATCTCGAGCGACCCTGCCACGAATTTTCTGGCGGATGGCAAATGCGGATCGCATTGGCCAAGCTGTTGGTGTACGAACCGGAGCTCTTGTTGCTCGATGAGCCGACTAACCATTTGGACTTGGATGCGAGAAATTGGTTGGAAGAGTTTCTTCGCAGCTATCCGCACAGTTTCGTGCTTGTGGCGCACGATCGGTACTTCATGGACGCGTGTTGCAGCCAGGTAAGCGAGGTCGCACGCGGGAAGCTGTCTGACTATTCGTGTCCTTACAGCGAATATTTGGTCCAGCGAGAAGAGCGGGTTCGGCAGCAGGAGGAAGCATACCGCTTGCAACAGGAGGAGATTGCCCGGATCCAAGCCTTCATCAGTCGTTTCCGGTATCAAGCATCGAAAGCGGCCCTCGTCCAAAGTCGCATTAAGCAGCTAGAAAAAATGCAGCGTCTCGAGCCGCCGGAGGGCTTCCGCACAGTGCGGTTCCGTTTCCCGCAGCCTCCGCGGAGTGGTAGGATTGTTCTCGATTTGCGGGGAATCAACAAGACGTATGGGACAAAAGCGGTCTATCGTGATCTGTGCGTGACCTTGGAGCGGGGGCGTAAAGTCGCCATCGTTGGGCCAAACGGGGCGGGCAAATCGACCTTGATGAGAATCCTGGCCGGGGTCGAGGCACCCGACGGCGGAGTACGTCGCGTCGGGCACAACGTGGCAATCAGTTATTTCGCGCAGGATCGGGATGTGGGTCTGGCTGGCGAACAGTCGGTTCTTGACTTCGTGACCTCGCGGGCTCCGA
Organism: Candidatus Binatia bacterium; assembly: GCA_026415395.1. Lineage (NCBI taxonomy): Bacteria > Candidatus Binatota > Binatia (SeqCode) > Binatia bacterium. The sequence continues at coordinate 40,747 of JAOAHD010000021.1, forward strand.
TGGACATTGTTCCGCAGGTGCGGACCTTGCTCGGCGCGTTTCTGTTCAGTGGAGATGCGGTCTATAAGCCCGTGCGCGCGTTAAGTGGCGGAGAGCGGAGCAGGCTGGCCTTGGCGCTCCTGCTGTTGCAGCCTACGAACTGCCTGCTCCTCGATGAGCCGACCAACCACCTCGACCTTTCTGCAAAAGAAGTTTTGCTCGAGGCATTGCGCGGTTATGAGGGCACGTTAGTTTTCGTCGCCCACGACCGGTATTTTTTGGACCAGCTTCCTGAAGAGATCTGGGAGGTAAGTAATGGCTCGCTGGTGCGTTACCTCGGGAATTACGAAGATTACTTAAGGAAGAAATCTGCCGAATCGATGCCGGCGGCTGAAAGTTCTGACTGCCGATCTTGGCTCTTGCACGCGAAGAAAACCATCACGGAGGAGCGGCCCCCTGATGGAGTGGAACAGCGCCGCCTTCAGCGTGAGCTACGAAAGCGGATTCGGGAGATCGAGGAGGTGGAGGCGGAGATTGCCGCAAAAGAAGCTGCTCTCGAAGCCTTGCGTCAGCGTATCAGCGAACCAACTTTCTACACAACGTGCCCGGATCCACACGCGAGCTACAGCGAGTTCGCCCGTGTTCAAGCGGAAATCGAGCGGCTCTACGGTAAACTGGTACGTCTCGAAGAGGCGCAGACTCGATTGGCGGCTGCGCTTGCTACCCAGGATGGTTTCAACCGCATGCAGAACAACGGAGGCCGGGCGTAGTCGGTTCGAGGTGTCCGGGCTGAGCTCCTTAGCCCCGCGAGCTTTGACTCCGTGGGGGCCCGCTCTATGTCTAGCCGGTCTTCTTGATAAGGAGGGCGGACTCGGTCAGGTCGTTTAATGCCTTGCGTGCCTCAGCGGCGATTTCTCCCGCCTGTAAACCGGTTTCTTGATCGACGCTGACGCACGCAGATAGTTCTGTGGCGTAACTCTGCACCGCGATGACCACACGAACGTCGAGTGCCAGGGGTGCCATGGAAACAACGTGGGCGACCTCCTTCCCGGCGATGTAACGGCGCTCCCGAAGGCCCGGCAGTTCTAAACAGATTGCGTTTACCGGAGCTGCTTTTGGCAGGACGCTAGATAGAACGTCAAACACGGCAGGGGGCAGCTCCCGGATCAATGCCAGCATCTGCCGAAACTGTTCGGGGACCTGCAGTGCTCGCAATAGGTCCAACTCGGCGCTGACACGACGTAAACGCTCCACGGGGTCGGACACATTTAGAGGCAGTCTTGCCACGCCAAGCGTTGTTCGAGTACCCGTTCGCTGTGCGTCTTGCTCCGATCCGCTTGTAAGGGGCACGCACACGGAGAGATATGCGTCATCGGGGAGTGCTACTTGTTTGTGCAGCACGGCTGCGATTCCACCGATAATGCACGACAGAATAATTTCGAGGGCGCTGCCTCCAACACGACCCCGAATTTGGCGGATCTCGTGTGCCGGACAGGTGATCAGGTCAAAGGTTGTCCGCCCAGTCAATGGGCCGTTGAGCCGCGGGATTGCCGGGGCTGGTGTCAACCAGGTGCGAAGTGCGTTCAGTGAACTGTCAAGGAATAACCGAATATCTTCGGCCGCGGCCAGCGGATTGCGGATAAGTCGAGGCAGCACACTGAGCAGGGGGAGGCCGCCGGCTGTGCCCTCGACCTGTTGGTTTACCGGAGGTGCTTCTGGCGGCGGAGGGCTTGGCTGCGGGGCAAGAACCGCGTTGACAAAGGCGGCTTCGTTCGCCCATGGCAGGATCCCGCGATGGACACGCAGGAGGATGCTGCTCGGCCCGCTGCGTGGCGGCTGCAGCAAGTGGACCTCCCACAGAGGACGCTCATAATTCCAAGGCGACTGGAGAAGCCGGCTGTACGCTGCCAACGCATGCTCGATTTGCGCGCCTCTTATCGTTGTGAGTCGCACGTGGTTCTGTAGAGAAAACTGTTGATCCTCTTCCCATTGAGGACGACCGAGCGGCCGTCGAGAAGATAGTCGCTCCCGAGCATGGGGGATCGCGCCGAGCCGCTCCGCGATGTAGGCTTTAAGCCGCGGTAAGGAGAGTCGACCTGCGAGGACGCACAACCATGCCAGTTGAGCCGGTGAGGTCGGCTTATCGAGGGCAAAAAATAACCGTTCGAGGTTGGTGAGAGCTTGTACCGTCACGCCACCAAACAAGCCCGCTTCGTCAGAATACGTGTGCGCTGCCGCTTCCCGAAAAAAGATTCGTTTTTGCCTGCGCTCAGCGGCCACAGTGGAAACACGCCCCTAGGGATTGTGGGGCGAACTGCCTTGTTGCTCCTTCAGTTCTCGAGAATGAAAGTCACCAAGACTGTCGATCGGTACTCCACGATCTTGCCGTTCTCGATGTGAGCATTTTCTTTCAGCACTTCGAGGCCGGTGATTCCCCGCAACGTTTTGTTTGCACGCTCCAGAGCGTTGCGGACAGCATCCTCCCAGCTATGTGGCGACGCGCCAATAATTTGAGTCTGGCGGGCTACTGCCATGATTTCCCTCCTTGCCGTTGTTGGCCAACTTGTGCGGTTCGTTTCCTCGCCCCTAGGATTCCAGAACAAAGATCACCTTCATGTCGACGCGGTATTCAATGATGCGTCCTTGGTCGACCTTGACGCGCTTCCCCAAGACCTCAATGCCCGTAATGCCACGCAAAGTTTTTGCGGCGCGCCGTACACCCTCGATTACAGCGTCCTGAAAACCGTTTGGCGACGAGGCCCGGATCTCTGTCACCCGAGCTACAGCCATGTAGCGCCTCCTTTCAGGCGAGTTGCCACTCGCGCTTCAAAAGTGCTTACTACTCCCATTTCGTGCAGCCGGCAACTGGCATGTGCAGATGTTGCATCGGTGACACCGTGCGTTGCGCTGCCGCAATTTAGCGCAATGCATTAGTTGGCTTGGGACTCGGCAACCCGCAAGCTATTCGCAGTGAAAGGGAGGTTAAACCGATGGACAAGTTCACCAGCTTGAACTCGGAGTTGTATCGATACCTGCTGGATCATTGCTCCCCGCGACCGCCAATTCTCGACGAACTCGCCGCCGAAACGGCGGAGCGTTTGGGGCCACTAGCATTGATGCAAATCTCTCCGGAGCAAGGTGCATTCATGAGCTTGCTCGTCCGCCTGATGGGCGTCCGCAGCGCACTGGAGATTGGCACTTTTACAGGGTACAGCGCCTTATGTGTGGCGATGGCCTTGCCTGAAGACGGCAGATTACTCTGTTGCGACCTGAACGAAGAATGGACGGCGATGGCGCGACGGTATTGGGACAAGGCAGGAGTGGGCCACAAAATTCAACTAAGGCTAGGACCTGCATTGGAGACGCTTCGACAGCTGCCTGAGCAAGAGTTATTCGACTTTGCGTTCGTGGACGCGGATAAGGCAAGCTACCCGGCGTATTTCGAAGAAGTTTTGCGGCGGTTGCGGTCGAACGGTGTGATCGTATTCGACAATGTTCTATGGATGGGAGCGGTGGCAGATCCCTCGGTTACGGACCCAGAGACGGTCGCCCTGCGCGAGCTCAATGCGGCGCTGGCGAAGGATCCACGAGTTGAAGTGGTTATGCTTCCCGTTGCCGACGGGATCACGTTGGCGCGCAAGCGTTAGGCATTCTTGGGCGGCTAGCTTGATCCAACGTTGCGTTTCGGCATTGTTGCGGTTGGAGGTGCGACGTGAAAATCGACACTGGTTTGCTGGCGGCCTCTCTCGGTGATGTACCCAAGGCTGCCAAGGAAGCGGAGGCTCTGGGCTTTGACGGATTGTGGACAGCGGAGGCGCAACACGACCCATTTCTCCCGCTGGCGTTGGCTGCCGAACATACGGAAAGAGTCGAACTCGGGACGGCGATAGCTGTAGCGTTTCCTCGTAGCCCCATGGTGTTTGCTCAGATCGCTTGGGATTTGCAGGCACTCTCGCGCGGACGCTTCATCCTAGGCTTGGGTACCCAAGTGAAGGGCCACAACGAACGGCGCTTTGGCGTGAAATGGGAGCACCCGGGCCCGAAGTTGCGTGAGATGATCCAAATGATCCATGCGATTTGGGACTGCTGGCAAAACGGGACCCCCCCAAGCTTCGAGGGGCGCTTCTACAACTTCACGTTGATGACGCCGTTTTTTAATCCCGGTCCGATTTCGTATCCGAAGCCGAAGATTTTTATCGCTGGAGTAAACCAGTACATGTGTCGGCTCGCAGGGGAGCTGTGCGATGGTTTCCACGTTCATCCCTTTCACTCCATTCGTTATCTGGACGCGGTAATTCTGCCGAACATATCCGCCGGTTTGGCGAAGGCGGGACGCAAGCGTTCGCAAATCGAGCTGAGTACGAGCGCTTTTGTGGTGACCGGTCGGAACCGTGACGAACTCGAGGCGGCCAAGGGACCAGTGAAGCAACAAATCGCATTTTACGCGTCGACTCCTGCTTACATCGGGGTGCTGGAAGTTCATGGGTGGGGCGAAGTCGGGCGGCGACTGACCGACTTATCGAAGAGGGGGAAGTGGGCGGAGATGGCGAATGAAATTACCGAAGAAATGCTCGCCGAGTATGCAGTAGTTGCCTTACGGGACGAGCTCGTGGACAAGCTGAAAGCGAAGTACCACGGTTACCTGGATCGAATGAGTTTTTATTTTCCGCTCAGCGGCAGCGATGCTGGCTTCTGGCGGGAGGTGATCAACGCGCTTCGAGAAGCGTGAGGCGTTCGGCGCTCGTTTCCTGCGCAGGTGGTAAATGGTGTTGGGAACCAACGATTTGCCTCCTGAGATTCTCAAGTCTCGCGTGATGCGGCTAACCACCGTCGGTCGTAAGTCGGGCAAGCCCCGCTCCGTGAAGGTGTGGTTTGTGCCGGTCGGGGGAGACGAGATCGCCGTGCAGCACGCGCGTGCTCCTGCACCCCACTGGTACCGCAATATTGAGCAGAATCCGAATGTCACGCTTGACTTTGGCAGTCTTGTTGTACGCGGGCGTGCCATTCCGGTTACCGACCCTAAGGAGGTGGAGGAAATATTGCGGAGGGTACGCGAAAAGTATGGGTTGTTGGCGCGACTCCTCCAGCTATTCGGCACCAAGGGGGCGGTGGCCGTCCGGATCAAGCTGGCGGGCGAAGGCAATCGGTAGACTTATCCCTGGCAAACGTCGGGCCGACTGGGGAGAAGGACGTGAAACGGATCGGATGGATCGGGCTAGGCATCATGGGACTGCCAATGGCCTCGAACCTGCTGCGGGCCGGTTTTGAGGTCGTCGCTTATAACCGCTCGCAGGCAAAGGTGGCGTCATTGAAGAATTTGGGTGGGGTCGCTGCTTCCTCCCCGGCCGAGGTGGCAGCCTCAACAGAGGCGACGATTTTGATGCTGCCTGACGCGCCGGATGAGGAAGAAGTTTTGTTTGGTCGGGCTGGCGTCGTCGAAGGCGCAATGCCTGGGCACGTCGTCATTGACATGGCGACGATCTCGCCAAACGCCTCGCGCTTGTTTGCGCAGCGGCTTGCTCAGCGCGGGATTGAGATGTTGGATGCCCCAGTTTCAGGTGGGCAAACAGGCGCCCGCGAAGCCACGCTCGTGATTATGGTCGGGGGCAACAAGGATGTGTTCGCTCGTTGTGTCCACATCTTCGAGGCCTTGGGGCGGAAAGTGGTTTACATGGGCCCGCACGGATTCGGCCAAATGACCAAACTGTGCAATCAGGTTGCGGGCGTGCTTACGCTTCAGTCGGTCGTGGAAGCGCTCTTCCTTGCCCGGGCTGGTGGATTGGATCCACATCGAGTGATCGAGGTCCTGAGTGCCGGATCTGCGGACTCGTGGAACCTCCGAAATCAGGGTCCCAAAATGCTGAGACGAGATTTCGCACCTGGTTTCTATGTGCGTTTGCAGCAGAAGGATTTACGTATCGCCCTGGAGATGGCGGGTGAGTTAGCAGTCCCACTACCTGGGACAGCGCTGGTTCGTGAACTCTTCCGCTCTGTGGAGGCAAATGGCGGAGCGGAGTTAGGAGTTCAGTCTTTGGTCACCGCGCTAGAGCATTTGGCTGGCCGCTCTTTGAGTTGACTCCCCAGCCACGCGGTTGGAGGCGTCCGGCTCGCAGATCGCGTGGTTTTTGCTCCATGCAAGTCGGCAAGGTGGAATGCCGGACCAACGCCAGTGCGCCTTCTGAGAAACGTCGCTGCGTTCGCGTCAGGCTATCGGAGGTCCAGGCGGTCCTTCTGCTCGAAGCAGGTGGAGCAGGCTTGCCGGCGGACTCTGAATAGCGAAGACTCAGCCGGACTGTTCCGATAGCTGCGGTTTATCGAGTACCTCGCGAGCAACGAGCTCGCGGTTCCAGGTCGCGTCGCCGAATGTGACCTCGCTCCCCTTGGCGCGCTTAAAGTACAGATGCATGTCGTGCTCCCAGGTGAAACCAATGCCGCCATGGATTTGAATTCCCTCGCCAGCAACCGTTCGGTACGCGTCAGAGCAGTATGCCTTAGCCATGCTGGCGGCCAGGTGGGCGTCCGCCGTGTTGTTGGCCACGGCCCAAGCAGCGTAGTATGTGGCAGACTTTGAGCTTTCGACCTGAACCAACATGTTCGCGCATTTGTGTTGGATAGCCTGAAAGCTCCCGATGGGCCGCCCAAACTGCTCCCGAACTTTTGCGTAAGCCACGCTCATTTCCAGAACCTTTTCCATCCCGCCGCACATCTCGGCGCAAAGCCCGACCTTGGCACGGTCGGCCACCTTTTCGAGAAGCTCCCACCCAGTTCCCCCATCGGCCAGAACAGCAGTGGCCGGGACCCGAACGGCCCGAAACTCGACCTCACATAGTTTCCTGGTTTGATCCATGGTCTTCATGACTCGCGTTCGGATTCCAGGCCGATCGCTTTCGACGACAAGCAGGACAATTCCATGCTCGTCGGTTCCACCGTCGGATCTTGCCGCGACCACCATCCAGTCTGCATTATGTGCGTCGTGAACAAATAACTTTGTGCCCTCGAGGACGAATTCGGCTCCCTCTCGCTTGGCGGGAAGCAATACGCCCGAGGGTTCCCAGGACCCAGTTTCTTCGAGCCACGCGAGCGTTGCGCGGTGATTCCCTCGACAAATTTCGGGGAGCAGCCGCTTCTTCTGCTCTTCGTTACCGCCCAGGAGAACGGCCATACCCCCGAGCAGCACTGTGGGAAAGAACGGTCCGGGCAGTACAACTCTGCCCATTTCTTCCAGGACGACGGTGAGATCCACCATGTCGAGCCCGGCGCCGCCATATTGTTCTGGGAAGATGAGACCCAGCCACCCGAGCTCGGCCATCTGGCGCCATTTCTCTGGAAGATACCCGGCGTCGCTCTCCATCATTGCTCGCGCATAACTCGTGGGGCACTCCGCCTCGAGAAACTCGCGTGCGCTTCGGCGAAGTAGTTCCTGCTCCTCGCTGAACCCAAAGTCCATGGCCTCTCCTCAGCTGTAGACCAGTCTTATGTGAACGATTGTTCGTTGGTCTCTTACGCTAGCGGAGATGACGAATCAACCTGCGCGAAGCAGCGTCGAGCTCCGGAAAGAGCGTTACACGACGCCGTCTCTTCGCAGCCGTTCGATCTCCTCAGGGTTGAAACCCAGAGAGCTCAAAACTTCTGAGGTGTGGCTTCCAAAAGAGGGTGGCATTTGGGGCTGACGCGGCGGCGTGTCCGACAGTTTGATCGGACAGGCGAGAAGCAACTTACCATCCGTGTATTCCACGACGCCTCGGTGGCGAACTTGGGGATCGTTCAACGCCTCTTCAATGTCGTTCACGGGTCCGAAGCAAATATCCACATCGCCGAGTTCGCGCAGCCACTCGTCTCTCGTCTTCTCGCGAAAGCGCTGGCGCAGAGCATTGAAGATCTCCTCTCTCCGTTGCCCTTCGGCAAACTGGTCCGGAATGAACTCGCTGAGACCCAGCTTGTTGCACAAGTTTGCCCAGAAGTGCGGCTCAAGTGCACCGACGGTGACGTACTTGTCGTCTTTCGTTTGATACACCGCGTAACAGGGATAGTAGCCCGTGAGTTGCGTTCGGCCTCGCTCTGGTTGCGTGCCTTTCACGAGAAACATCAAAATGTGGAAAACGTTCCACACCACGCTCCCATCGAGCATCGAGATATCGACATACTGCCCTTTACCTGTCTGTTGTCTCGCCAGCAGGGCGGCCAAAATACCGACAGTGCCCATGAGGGCCCCGCCGCCAATGTCGGCTACTTGAACTGGCAGAATCGTTGGCGGTTGACCCGCAGCCCCGGATACACTTAGGACTCCGGCGTAGCCAAGGTAGTTGAGATCGTGGCCGACCTTATCTCGGTACGGTCCGTCCTGACCGTACCCGGAGATCGAACAATAAATTAGCCGTGGGTTGATGGTTGATAGCGTTGCGTAATCGATCCCGAGCCGTTGGGTGACGCCAGGACGAAACCCCTCGAGGACAATATCAGCCTCGCGGGCCAGCCGCAGGAAAATCTCCCTCCCCTCGGCCGTCTTCAAGTTCAAGGTCATACTCCGCTTGTTCCGCTGAATTAGCGGGATCCCAATTCCGAGAGGGTCGTTCGGGGCACAGATGGTCAGCACATCGACCCCGAGATCCGCCAACAGCATAGAACAAAAGGGCCCAGGAAGTTGGCGGGATAAGTCCAAACACTTCAGGCCTCTCAGCGGTGGCGCACTCATTGATCCTCCCGACGAATTGCAATGTATTCGATGCAGCTCCTGCTAACTAGGAGCCAACTCACAGGCAAGCACGGGCTGGGATGAGCTGGAGAGTGGAAGGCGAGACCATTCGGTTGTTGGCGAAAGAAGTTGGGTTTCCTGTGTGTCGCATTGCGGAAGCTTCCCATGCACCGCATGCGGGCGCTTTTGAGGCATGGTTGGAGAGGGGTGCGCACGCAGGGATGTCCTACCTAGAACGCACACGCATACAACGCATTAATCCGCAGGAGGTGATGCAGGGAGCTCGTTCGGTCATCGTCTTGGGCTGGCCGTACAAGCTGGGTTTCGGAGGTTTGCCGACCTGGCGAGAGGAGCTTCGAGGGCGAATCGCGGCATACGCTTTAGGCCCCGACTACCATGCCGTGCTGCAGAGCAGGCTTCAGGCTTTGTGCGCAAAGATTCATTCCCGTTGGCCCGAGGCTGCGTGCTACGCGTCGGTGGACAGTGGCCCAGTCTTGGAGCGAGATTGGGGCTGGGCTTCGGGCCTAGGTTGGTTCGGCAAGAATACAAATATTCTCCACCGCGATTTCGGATCGGCTCTATTTCTTGCAGTGATTCTGACAGACTTAGAGATCGAACCAGATTTACCCTCTGTCGCGCGTTGCGGTCGTTGTATCCGATGCCTTCCTGCTTGTCCGACTGGTGCGTTGGATGAGCAGTACCATTTAGACTCACGGCTGTGCATCTCTTACTGGACGATTGAACATCGGGGACCAATTCCGCGGGTGATGCGTTCCAAACTCGGTGAGTGGGTCTTCGGTTGCGATGTATGCCAAGACGTTTGCCCGTGGAATCAAAAGCGAGCTCGTGTGGATGGAGTCGCTTCTCTTCGTGACCTATATCCGTTTCTCCCGGACTTGCTCTTGTTGAGTGACGACAGCTTTCGTGCCCGTTACCGTCACACAGCACTGTGGCGCGCCAAGCGCGAGGGTATCGCTCGTAACGCAGCGATCGTTTTAGGAAATTCGCGAAATCCGGACGCAATACCGTTTCTCCGCCGCAGCTTGGCTCATGACCCCAGTCCTGTGGTGCGCGCTCATGCGGCTTGGGCGCTCGGCCAAATCGGTACGGACCCTGCACTCGACTGTTTACGGTCGTTCTGCTCGAGGGAAACAGCCCCGGAGGTCCTTGACGAGATCAAAGTCGCCCTTCTGGGGTCGGATTCAGACGACGGGAGTGGCTCCCAAGGGCGATGTTGAGGTCGAAGGCAACGCAACCCACATTAAGCGAGTAAGGTATTTTCTAACCCCGAGGGGTCGACCGCGAAGCCTGCTTGCCCAGATTAGAGTTAGCGGCTGCCAGGCATTTAGGATTGGCGCAGTCGGCGGGCACCAGCAGGTCCTTGACCTTTACACTTTCGGACCCCGAAGTAGTAGCAACAGAGGTCGTGGTCGAGGTCGTTGTGAAAAGTTCTGCGTTGGCCGTCTTCGAAATCAATGCGAACGAGGCAAGTGCCCCCTTCGAGGCTCGAAGTCATTTCCTCGACAACGACCCCTAGTCCCCAGTCTTCATGCTTGAGATGCAGAACCTGATCTCCGAGGCGCAGGAACAAACGTTTCGCCGATGCCATCACGGGGGAATGTTCCCATATTTGGGTGGAACAAGCAAATCATAAGAAATCTTCGGTAAATAGGACTTGCTGGACGTACACGAAGCGAGGGGTTAGTGGGGGCAGGTTTGCCGCATTGTTGAAGAATGGGTCGTAGTTCCAATTGCGGGTGGGCGGATCGTAAATATTGCAACCGCTAGTCAGGCTGCCGCCGGTTCCGCACCAGGCTCCGTTCACATGTTGGGGTGTGCCCAAGCTAACAAAGGAACCCCGATAGTAGAAAGTTGCTGAAGACCAGCTTTCATGAAACCGAGGGTAATTTTCGAGGCCGCCGTTATAACTGCCAGCTCGGGTATCGTCCACCCCGGCAAGGAAAGCAGCGTGCACCCAAGTGGTTGTGGCTAAGCGGCTCGCATCGGTGAGCGACTTATTACTTTGGCAATCGTTCATGCAACCGGCGGTATTGAAGTAAGCATTGGAGAGAATATTGATTGTGTCCGCCAAGATGGCTGCGGGTTGCTTCGGTAAGTTGGACGATGGAGCTCCCGGTGCCCCATAAGGGGATGGCGCGTTGTTGCCTTGATTGAAATCCCCTTGCACGTAGATGGCTTGATCGGAGACGACGGTAATTCCGGTCGGGTCCTGGCCCGGCCCCGGGCTGGTCGGAAACCACAAGTTGCGGGAACCGAAAATGCGAACTCCGTAGTTGTTTGCGTTTGCTCCGGAGGCGGGACCGACCACAGTGAAATAGAAGATCAGTCCACCGTCGGATGTGTCTCCGTTATCGAAGAGCTTACTTCCAGCCGGTTGGTAACGGTTCCACTGCAGCAGGTCAGCTACGTTGACATTCAATAGGTACATCCATTTCTTTTCGCGCCAGTTGTAAAAGCCGCCTCGGCGGTAGTCGAGATCGCCGAGCATCCCCGGCCTGCCGCCCGCGCCAACAAAATTATTGCTCCCGTACGTGCGATTGAAGGGGCTCGCATTTAGGGATTGCCCCCCGTTGTTGCAAGCACCTGTTCCCGCTGGACAACCGATGTAACGTGTCGTTGAGTAACCAGTGCCTGACGCGTTCAACTGCGGGTAGCAGGACGGGTTGGTGTTATTGCAATTGGGCGCAGTGTTGCTGCACGTGCACGTCGTGCCGCCCGAGAGCTGAAAACCGGTAACGGGCACCTCGGTGTAGAAAATGGGTCGTGTTCCCGCTAGCGGGCCTGTGAGGCTGGAGGGCGCTCCGTTTGCATAAACACCGCCTGTCAGTGGGTCAGACATAAAAGCCCAGAGCAGAGCGGTTTTCGTTGCATCTTGATTCCCGTTGGCATCTTGTACTTCGATGCGCGCGGGAAGCAGTGGGCCTCCCGGTAATTGCCCGGGACTATTGAGAACTAGGGCGATCCGTAGATCGGCTCGCGACCAGAACACGCCGGTCCCCTGTGGAGGCCGGCTGATGATTCCTGGTTGGGGCACAGAGATGCTCTCCATGCCTGATACAATGCTGCCTTTCCATTGTGCCAAAGTTGCCGATGGGACTTCAGAAGTTGCACTACCCGCGCAGGGCAGCGTCAAGGGATCCAGATCTCCAAGTGGTGCGGCCACATCTTCCAACTTGTCGATGATCACGGTGCCTTGGCAAATGGGTTGATCTTTCCTTCCGCGGAAAATCTTCCCTCGCGCAGAAACTTGCACAGTGGTCACGCCGTTAGAAGGGTCATCTTCGATTATTAGGGTGTTTCCAGAGCCGAGGTAAAGGTTACCGTTTGTGTGGACGCGCCCCCGCAAATTCATGTTCGGCCCAGGTAGAATTTCGAGATCTCGCTCATAGAACGCAACGAATTGAAATAGGGGAATGTTACCGACCAGGAACTCGGCGCCGATCGACGCTTCTTCGTCGGCGTTCGCAATATTCTTCGCCTTGGCCCGTACGGTGTAGCCATATTCGAGCGAGTTCAAGCCGGCGAAGAGCTGCCCGGCCGGGATGGTGATGCTTTTGGGGTTCCCAGCCTTTTCCACAAGCTGGTAGACGACGTCGCGGTTCGCCCAGGTCATCGACCGGGGGCTGAAGTCAGAACCAGCGGGAACCTGGTAATCGAGAAACTTCTGCTTGAATTCTCCCATGCCCCGATTAAGCGCGGACTCCGCGGCATGGAAGCCGACGATGCTTTGGGCAAACGATCCCTGGAGCTGGGTGTCCACGACTACTTTTGACGCGAGCGTCGCAACAAGTGCAGACAAGAAGAACAAGGCGATTAAGATGCCGAGAAGCGCAAGGCCCTTTTGTGATTTCATGGGATGCACTTCCCCCTCACGGCAGAAGGTTCCGTGGTTTGATGTTCACGCTGGCCTCCCTCGTTAGAAATGCGTTAGTTGGACCACGCCGGTCAGAGCGGACTCTGATTTCAGCGATCACTTGCTCCACCAGGCGCCATTCGTCCTCGTTGGCGGGTAGATCGACGTTATCGCAGGGGGGGCAATTCCGCCGAAGCTGGTAACGAAAACTGAGTTTTTCAACACCAACAGCAAAGGGTTGGGCTGGCTGCACCCCGACCTGTAGCATCAACTCAGGTGTGTCGCCCCACGGGGCCGCCCAGTGGTTGATGAAGTAGCGACGCTCATCGATGGCGTAGACCCCCGCCCCGGCTGCGTAATCCACCGAGAAGCTTGTGGTTTTGGTAAGGCGGGAGTTTACTTGATCGACGGCGGTGACTGTGAAGTAGTCTCCACTGCCGGCCGGACCTCTGATGTAGGCTCGGCCACCGACAGTGAAGCCGTCCACGGATTCTACCGGGATCGTGTTGCTATTGCGCGGCAAGGCCTGGGTGGTAGTCGTGCGAATGCATGACAGGTCGCTGCGCACCTGGCCCGTACGAATCCAGATGGAGTCCTCGTCGCCGTCATTCGTGCCATCCAGGGCAATAAAGTCACCAGTTACAGGGAGACAGGCCCCTGCCAGACGGATGTCGCGGATTAAAGTATCCAGTACAGCACGGAGGTTGATGGAGGCGTCAGTTAAGAGTTCTTGTTGGGTTGCGGTTCGCCGCGTGGCGGAAAGCAATCCCGAACTCACGCTCACCGCGAGGACGGTAACTGTCACTGCGACGAGTAGTTCGAGCAAGGAATTGCCGTTCTGGTTAGCGGCGTATTTTCGCATAAGCCGTAGAAACCGTTACTTGCTGTGGCCCTCTAGGATCGGTCCACGTTACATTGACGGCGATTGTCTTCGTCTGCGGTGCTGCCGCGTCGTTACTGACGGTGGTAGCAATCGTATACACCGTCGTGCCGACAGTTTCCGTCCGAGACTTAGGGGACAGTTGGTCGTAGTCTGCAGCTCGCATCGCTTCGAGCTCCTGCTCGGCGAGTGTGTAGGCGTACGTGCGTTGGTGTGCCCAGGTCGTGCGCCGGATGTGATCGGTGAGAAAGGACCCAACCGCAGCTAGAACGATGGCAAACAGCCCTAGAGAGGCCATTGCCTCTGCCAACGAAGCTCCGCGCTGGCGTTTCGCACGATCAGTATTCCTTGTATGCTTGACCAGATGGCCACACCGAGATCGCATGGGACGAACCTCTTGTATCGCCGAAGTACGTGAACAGGACGTAAGGGTTGTCCAGATCTGTGAAGGCGATTTGCAGCCCCCGCGTGTTGAACTTTAGATGTGACCCGGTATCCGTATTCATCCACCAGCTTACTCCCGGGGGTAAAACGACATCGCGGAGCACCTGATCCAGAACCCAGGAATTCCCACTTAGTTTGAGGCGTCGGACCTGGTAACGGTTGCTCGCGACACGATGGACGCAGACGTGGCTACCGGTGACAATGGCTTTGGCGCGCGCAAACCTGACGTCGCTGAGGAATTGTTCGACGGCCTGGTTTGTGCGGGCCGGCAAGAGTTCGATCCGAGGCAACGCTGTGAGCAGCAGTACGCCGATGATGGCGATGTACGTCACCAGTTCGACGAGCGAAAAGCCATGAGCTGAGCGCATCAATACGCTGGCTTCGCAATCTTCGTTCCACTGGGTAAAGCGACATTAGCCCCATCACGGCTAGTCTGAGCAGGAAAAATAGAGTGGCGTTTAGTTAACGCATGGTGACCACTTGTCGGTAGCAGAGCGAAAGTTACGCACTCGACGGCGCGGTGCTCCTCGCTTGGTCGGATCTGTCTTCGTCCCTCGGGGATCCGGGGCCTGGGCACGTTGCGGTCTTAGCTATGCGAGGTTCTCTGTGCGGGTAGTTGCAGCATCAAGGGGACTCGATTCGGGGGTGTTGTACTTGACTGCTCTCGTGCGCCGCCGTATGGTTCCCACCATCTGGCGATCCAAGGGATTCACAGCCGCAGGGGTAGCATGCGCATTAGTTGCGTTAGCGCGGTAATTCTGGCTGGGGGCCGCAGCAGCCGGATGGGTGGGTTGGACAAGGCATTCATGCGCGTGGGCGGAAAGCCTGCCATAGAACGCACCGTTGGGCTTCTCCAGGAGTTGTTTGAAGAGATCATCGTGGTGACAAACAACCCTGAGAAGTACGCTCGCTTGTGCGGTGTCCATTTGACGCGAGACGTCTTCCTAGGCAAGGGGCCATTGGCTGGTTTCCATGCCGGGCTTGCCCGGGCTCGTTACCCCTACTGCTTTGTCGTGGCATGCGACATGCCGTTCCTAAGGCGAGAGCCGATCACTTTTCTTCACTCGCTTACCAGGGGCTTCGATGCCGTGGTGCCCGTTTGGGAAGGGGACGTTGAGCCATTGCACGCATTTTACGCAACAAGACTGGTGGACTTGGCGGGATCACTGCTGACCTCCGGCTCCTATGGCCTGAGATCGCTACTCTCCCGAATTACGGTTAGATACGTGGATGAGGAAGAAATGCGTGCGGTTCCCGGATCGGAAGAAGCTTTTCGAAACGTCAACACGCCCGCAGACGCACTCCGCTACGCAGTGGAGTTGTGATCTACGCGCACAACAAGCAAAAGCGGTGAGTGGCTCCGTCGCCAGTGAATCGAAACTCCGTCGCGCTCGAATCTCTCAACGTACTGGTTGGCCTATGACCAAGGATGAGGTATTGCGGAAAACTCTGGAGGATTGGACCTCGGGGCTTGGGCCCGTGGAGGCGCGAATTCAGCTGTTTGAGAGAATTCGCGAGATTCCATACGCGTATCCAGCGAGCCGGGATCCTATTACGGTACTTGAGAGTGGTAGGGGCTCAGGTTCGGGTAAGCATTATTTGTTGGGGGAATTATTTAGGCTCCTCGGGCTTCAGGTGAGGAACATGCTTTGCACCCACCGATTCAACGAGTCGGCCATCGGGTTCCCCGAGCACCTCCAAACGATGCTCGAGAAAAACGAAATTGTTGACGTCCATGACTACCTCCAAGTCTCCATCGATGGAAGGTGGATCGACGTCGATGCTACATGGCCGGTAGCCCTGCGTGAATTCGGTTTCCCTGTGAACGATGAATGGGATGGGATTTCGCCGATGCTTTTAAGTGTGGCTCCCGAGGAGGTCATTGTGGTGCGCGGCGATCCGGAAAAGGCCAAGGAGGAGTTGTTATCCAGGTGGACTCCGCGGCAGCGCCAGCTTCGAAAGCAGTTTCTCGAAGCTTTAAGCAGGTGGGTGGAAGAACTTTATAGCGAAGGTTCACGCTGAGCGCCTGGATGGAGCAGTTCGTCGGAGGCTGACCACTTCAGGTGCCAGCCATCTGGGCGTTTACTCGGTGTCGAGGTACTCCTTGGGGCGCTCGCGCGGGGGCTCGCGGTGCCGAGGCGGCTTGTAGTTACGCCAGAAGCGGCGTGTCTTTTCGTAGTCGTAACCCGTACCGGGGGGTTGCCACATTCGGAAGCGGGACGTCTTGCTTGGAGGTGGCAGTCCTTCATCTAACTCGCGTCCCGACTCGGTCTCCTCGGTGAATGCCTTCGCAGTGTGCTCGACCAGCCCTGGAAGAGAAAGGAGCGCGACAACCATTCCCAACGCTATGAGGATACGATGGGTTCCCTTCATTGTGGCAGCAAAGGTAGTCTGCTGTGCCCACGTTCTCCAGTCGCGCTTTCCCCTCGAGCCGGCGTTGCGGGGCGCGACTAGCGCGTAGATCACGGAGCGTGACCCGAGAGTTGTATTACGGTTCGGTTTTCGGTTACGTTGTTTGGGACCATGGGTTCGACGCAACCGTCTTCGATTCTGAACGGATTTTTCGTCGTGTCGTGCGCGTCTTGCGGGGCCGAGATTTTGACGTTTCTTGACCTCGAGAACGGAGAACCCGTACGCCGCTGCCTGCAGTGCGGCCGCCGTGCTCCAGAACCGTTCTTGAGAGAAGTAGAGCAGTGGCAGGCGTCAACGTGGCTTCCAAACGCACGGATGGAGAGCAACTGCTGCCGCAAGCAGCGTGGCCGGTGCGGTAGCGCGACCTAAAGGTTGGAAGCAACGCGTTGCAAGGCGCGCTCTCGACCGAGAGGAAGGATTCTAGTGACGCAGTGCTCTTGCGGTCTTGCAAGAGGTATTGCAGGGCGGTCACGGCAGCACCCTTAGGTTGTGATCCCACGGGTGATTTTTTTTTAAGTTGCGGTTGGCACGACCTTTTCTAGTCCGTCCGGATAAATAGCGGGTGATCTACGAGGCGACGCTGAGGGAGGGACTAGGCCGTGACAGTTTTCACTGCTTACGAAGTTGAGAGCGGGTGTGCGAGCTTGGGCAACATGCACGAGGGTGCTCTAGAAGAAGGGGGCCTCTCTGCTGCCGACGTGACGGGTGTTCGTGCGTTGATGTTGGCGGTGTTGGAGGACGGTCTTCGAGCGTTCCTAAGCCGGTCACGCTTGTTATCGATGGAAGCTGAGCATTGGCTCTTTTCCCCGTGCCGTCGGTCCCCGTTCTCGTTTTTGGTCCTCTGCGACGTGTTTGGCCTTGATGCTGACGCGCTCCGGAAACGATTAGTGACGCTTCGGGGGAATGGCGCGTCCCCCCGTGATCTCATCCCTCGTGTCCGGCGGAACGTGCGGAGCGTTACGCATGTCCGGATGAACCGAAAGCGCAAGCGAAATCGAGTGGTTGCTGAGCGAAATCGAGTTGTTGCTGGTTGATGATGCTGCGGCAGAGCTTGTGAGGCGGAGAGGGGGGGATTCGAACCCCCGGACCCTTGCGGGTCACACGATTTCGAGTCGTGCCGTTTCAACCGGGCTCACGCACCTCTCCATAGGATCAACCGAAAGGAGAAGCTCAGATAGCCTTTCGGCTCTAGCTGCGCAAATCAAGTGCGTCGGCACGGGGGCATGGTCCAAGCTGCCGCCTCTTTGTGCTTCCTAGCCACGATCCCGCTATCCTGCGGGGGACTCGAGTACTCGTGGTGCGATGCAAGTAGCCGATATATTCTGTTAAAGAGAGCTGTGTTGAAATGGTTGGCGAGACGAGCCAACCACGGATCTCGGCCAGTAGCCGCTGGCGAATTATTTTTTCTTGCGTGGTTCTCAAGACGTTTGCTAACCAAGCATCATAACGGTGGGCGCGGTGCTTCTCGGTTTGAGTCGAGTCAGCCCATCAGGGTGGCACTGAGCGTTGTGCGAGAGTGGCGGAATTGGCAGACGCGCTAGACTTAGGATCTAGTGGGCTTGGTCCCGTGGGGGTTCGAGTCCCCCCTCTCGCAGTGGCAGGCATGATGAAGCGGTTCGCCGTATAAGTTTTGTCGTGATGCGATCGTAGTGCCTCGCGGGCGCGACAACCGGTCGAATCGTCGTCTTGATTTGAGATTACAGAGTTCGACTTGTAGCGGCTGAGGAGAACGCGGCGCATGTGGGCGATTGAAACTCAGTTGGACGGCTGCTTTGGGTGCGAGGAAAAAGTAAGGCTTTGGCGACGATGCAAGAGGCTCGTAGAAAAGATGCTCAGGACCAGCAGTTGACTTGTTCGATCGAGGAAATCGATCCGGTCCACGTGCGTGTGAAGGTGAAGATCCCAGCAGAGCGGGTCGATGCAGCAATTCAGGGTGAATTTGCATCCCTCGCGCGCACCGCGCGAGTTCCCGGATTTCGCCCCGGGCGAGTGCCGAAGGAGCTACTCGAGAAGCGATTTTGGCCCTTGGTTCGGGATGCGGTGCAGAGGGAGCTTGTCTCTGAGTCATTTGCGCAGGCGATCAAGGGCAAGAAGTTCCGCCCGACGGGTGCTTTCGAACTTGAGCAGGTGTCACTGAAGCCGGGTGAGCCGTTAGTGTACTCCGCGCTCGTGGAGGTCTTACCAGATATAGGAAAAGTTGAGTACGCGGGTTTGGAGATTGAGCTCCCACCCATGCAAGTAACTGAGGAGGAGGTGGAAGCGGTTTTGGGTCACTTGCAAACGCAGCACACGACGCTGATTCCGGTAGAGGAGTCGAGGCCAATTCAGGCAGGTGATGTGGTTGAGGTTACCTTCCTGGATTCGCGTGACCGCAGGGGTGTGGCGCCGCGTAAGAGACTTTTTTGGCTCCATGACGCGGACCCGAAGAGGCCGTTGAGTCAGTTGTTGGGGAGTAGGGTTGGGGAATGCGTTGAAATCTCTCTGGACTCTTCTTCGCCGCAGCGTGCGTCTGCTGAAGACGAGGAGCTCCGCTCCCAGCGGGAGCGCGTGCGGGTTGATGCCATTTACGAGCGTAGGATCCCTACGCTTGATGATGATTTTGCGAAGACGGTGAGCACGAGTAGTGAGACGTTGGAGGACTTGCGGTCGGAAATTCGCGTGCAGCTCAGGGCGAGAATGGAGCGGGAAAGGGAGTTGCTGCTTCGAAGCCGCTTGCGACTAGCATTAGCAGAGGCCAACGCCAGTGTTCGTGTGCCGCCGAGTCTTTTACGACGAGAGACTGAGTTACTTGTAAAGCGTTACCTGACCAACGTGCGGCTTCCGCCGGAGAGATTCGAAAACTTTTTACAGCGCAATCCCGATGTTGCGGACGCGTTGCAGCGAGAGGCGTACATCCGGGTGGCCTCAGACATTTTACTTCTGGCGCTGGCCGAGCAAGAGGGACTGCAGGTCACTGAAACTGAGTTAGAAGAGTTCATCGATCGTTTGGCAGAACGCTCGGGTGAGGAGGCTGCCCGTGTTCGAGCGTATTATTCGGCTCCTGCCCAGCGCGAGGAGTTGAAACGGGAACTCCTTAGCCAACGCGCGCTGGAGTTGGTGAGGCAGCGCGCTCAGATTCGAGAGCAAGACATCCGAGAGCGAGCGGAAGACACCCAGATTGCTGACCAGGAGGGAAACGGCTAGCATCCATGGCGTTTCCGGTGTACGCAGAAGTTATGAATTTGGTTCCGATCGTTGTGGAACAAACAGGGCGAGGGGAACGTGCATACGATATCTACTCACGGCTCCTGAAGGAACGTATTGTGTTCCTCGGCTGCCCCATCACAGACGACGTTGCGAACCTGGTGATCGCTCAGATGCTATTCCTGGAGTCGGAAGACCCGGAGCGAGAGATCATGTTCTACATCAACTCGCCGGGCGGGTCGGTTACTGCTGGCTTAGCGATCTACGACACGATGCAGTACATTCGCCCCGATGTTGCCACGTATTGTGTTGGGCAGGCAGCGAGTATGGCCGCGTGGCTTTTGGCAGCGGGAGCGAAGGGTAAACGGTTTATTTTGCCGCACGCCCGCGTGATGATACACCAGCCCCTCGGGGGCATTGGTGGTGCGGCTGCAGATATTGATATCCAGGCGCGCGAGATCTTGCGAATCCGTGAACAGCTAAATCAAATCCTGGTGAAGCACACCGGACAAAGCTTGAAACGGATCGAGAGGGATACGGACCGCGATTTGTTCTTAACGAGTCACCAGGCGGTCGAGTATGGTATCGCAGATGAGGTGATGGTACGCAGGTCGAACATGCGGGTGTGAGGTTACTATGGCAAAGCACGACGACCGGAATGGAAATTTAGTCTGTTCTTTTTGCGGGAAGAGCCAAGACGAGGTCCGTAAGCTTATTGCCGGTCCAACAGTCTATATCTGCGATGAGTGTATTGACCTTTGCAACGACATTATCGCGGAGGAGTGTGACCATGAAGAGGGCCTGGTTTCCTCCTCATCCGTACCGAAGCCAGCTGATATTAAGCGCGTGTTGGACCAGTACGTGATCGGGCAAGAACGAGCAAAGAAGGTGTTGGCCGTTGCCGTACACAACCACTATAAGCGGATCGATAGCCAGTTTGTCAGTGGTGATGTCGAGCTGCAGAAGTCGAACATATTGCTGATCGGTCCAACGGGCTCCGGTAAGACGCTTCTGGCGCAGACCTTGGCCCGGTTTCTTCAGGTTCCATTCACAATAGCAGATGCGACCAGCTTAACTGAGGCCGGGTACGTCGGCGAGGACGTGGAAAACATCATCCTAAGCTTGCTCCAGAATGCCGACTACGACGTGGAGAAAGCTCAGCGAGGAATCGTTTACATTGACGAGATCGACAAGATTTCAAGAAAAGGTGACAACCCTTCAATTACCCGCGACGTTTCCGGTGAGGGTGTTCAGCAGGCACTGCTCAAGATCATCGAGGGTACGACAGCCAGTGTACCTCCAAAAGGCGGGCGCAAGCATCCTCAACAGGAGTTTCTGCAAGTCGACACGACAAACATCTTGTTCATCTGTGGTGGAGCTTTTGTCGGTCTTGAGGAGATTATTCGGCGTCGGATCGGCATGAAGGGTTTAGGATTTGGGGCAGATGTCCGCCGGAGGGATGAAAAGAGCGTGAGTGAGTTGCTGCATGAGGTGCAGACAGAAGATTTACTTAAGTTTGGATTGATCCCCGAATTCGTAGGGCGCCTTCCAGTGATAGCGACGTTGGAGGAGCTGGGGGAGCAGGACCTGGTCCGCATCCTGAAGGAACCGAAGAACGCCCTCGTAAGGCAGTATCAGAAGCTGTTTGAAATGGAGGGTGTGCACCTGAAGTTTACGGACGGAGCTCTTGTGGCGATTGCACGCGAGGCGTTGAAGCGCAAGTCGGGGGCGCGAGGTCTCCGAGCTATTCTTGAGAATACGATGTTGGACATTATGTACGAGATCCCCTCGCAGCCAGCGATCAAGGAAGTCCTGATTTCCGAGGAGGTGATTACGAAAGGCGAGCCTCCCATTGTTTTGTATCAAAAGGCGGCGGAGACAGCCTGAGGTAAGGTTCAATCGAGTATGCTTTTTCGTAGTGATAAGAAGGACGGCCCACCAATGACGCGTGTCCCGCTGTTGCCGTTGCGCGACATCATCGTGTTCCCGCACATGGTCGTGCCGCTATTCGTTGGCCGCCAAAAGTCGATCCGAGCCCTGGAAGAGGCGATGGGTGGGTCAAAACTTATCCTCTTGGCCGCGCAACGTGATGCGAAAACGAACGATCCATCGGAAAACGACATCTATCCTATGGGCACGGTTGGCTCCATCGTGCAAATGCTTCGATTGCCCGATGGCACCGTGAAAGTCTTGATTGAGGGAAAGCGGCGCGCGCGCATTCAGCGCTTTTTGCCCCAGTCGGACTTTTTGCTTGTAGAGGTCGAGGAGATCGAGGAACGGTGGGAAAAGAGCACCGAAATTGAAGCGCTGTTACGCTCGGTGATTTCGACGTTTGAAGTATACCTAAAGTACAACAAGAAGATCCCGCCAGAGATGTTCAGTTCCATCTCGTCGATCGATGATCCGTCGCGTTTAGCGGATACGATCGTGGCCCATCTCGGGGTGAAGTTAGAAGACAAGCAGAGTTTGCTCGAAACGACGGACCCAGCGGAACGGCTGGAAAAGGTTTTGGGCCTGCTTCGTTCGGAAATTGAGATCTTGGAGGTCGAGAAACGGATCCGCACGCGTGTCAAGAAACAGATGGAGAAGAGCCAAAAGGAGTATTACCTGAACGAGCAAATGCGTGCGATTCAGAAAGAACTTGGCGAAAAGGACGAGTTTCGCACCGAGATCCAGGAGTTGGAGGAGAAGATTAAGCAAAAGAAGCTATCTGCGGAGGCGCGCGATAAGGTAGAGCGTGAGCTGAAGAAGCTCAAAATGATGTCGCCGATGTCCGCCGAGGCCACTGTGGTGCGAAATTACATCGATTGGATCTTATCTCTCCCGTGGCACGAGTACACGGAAGATAAGCTGGACATCGCCGAGGCGGAGAGGGTTTTGGAGGAGGACCATTACGGTTTAGAAAAAGTCAAGGAGCGGATTCTCGAGTACCTCGCAGTGCAGGCGTTGGTTGGGCAGACAAATAAAGGTCCCATCTTGTGCTTGGTGGGCCCGCCCGGGGTTGGGAAGACCTCGCTGGGGAAGTCGATCGCCAGAGCGACGGGGCGAAAGTTTGTCCGTGTATCGTTAGGTGGTGTGCGCGACGAGGCGGAGATTCGTGGGCACCGACGCACATACATCGGAGCTTTGCCTGGAAAGATTATTCAGAGCATGAAGAAAGCTGGGTCGTGCAACCCGGTTTTTCTGCTCGATGAAGTCGATAAGATGTCGACGGACTTTCGTGGTGACCCCTCGTCGGCGCTGCTCGAGGTTCTCGATCCAGAGCAGAATTCGGCGTTCAATGATCATTATCTGGATGTCGACTATGACCTATCCCGAGTCATGTTCATTACGACAGCGAACACGTTAGAGCGAATTCCGCGGCCGCTGCAGGATCGCATGGAGGTGATCCGGATACCGGGATACACGGATATTGAGAAGCTAAACATTGCAAGGAAGTATCTCGTTCCGAAGCAGCGCGAGGCGAACGGGCTCTCGGAGGAAAACCTGGAAGTCTCTGACAACGCGCTTTTGGGGATTATCCACCATTACACAAAGGAAGCTGGCGTGCGTGGGTTGGAGCGAGAGATCGCGACAATCTGCCGAAAGGCCGCTGTGGAAGTGTTGCGGTCGAGCCGTAAGGCCAAGGTGGTCGTAACGGCAAAGAATCTTCATCGATTTTTGGGACCGCCGAAGTATCGTTTGAACAAGGTTGATGACCAGCAACGGATCGGAGTTGCCACCGGGCTGGCATGGACGGAGTTCGGCGGTGAGTTGTTGGCAATCGAAGTCACTGTCATGCCCGGGAAGGGTAAGCTCATCATTACGGGTCGGCTTGGTGATGTGATGCAGGAATCTGCTCATGCGGCGATGAGTTATGTTCGATCCAGAGCGATCGAGCTTGGGCTGGCGAGTGACTTTTACCAGAACGTGGATGTTCACATCCATGTTCCAGAGGGAGCGACTCCGAAGGACGGGCCTTCTGCAGGTATTACGATGGCGACTGCAATGGTGTCTGCGCTGACGAAAATACCCGTTCGCAATGATGTGGCGATGACGGGCGAAGTCACGCTTCGGGGTCGAGTGCTCCCCATTGGAGGATTAAAGGAAAAAGTGCTTGCCGCACATCGCGCGGGGATCAGAGTAGTTTTGATCCCGAGCGAGAACGAGAAAGATACACGGGAGATCCCGCCGCAAGTTCTTCGTTCTGTGGAATTACGGCTGGTCCATCACATGGACGAGGTTTTACGCCAGGCCCTCGTGTTGGAAGAGCCGGAAAGTTTCCTAAGCGGGGAGTGGTCACAGGGAGGAGAGTCATCCGGAATTCGTCCGGGGCCCGCGGATGCGGTGTTGACGGTCGGCGCAATTTCTTGACAGGTCGAACATGGCTCATTAAGGAAGGTGGCCTTGCGTTTACGGGAGTGCTCATGACAAAGGCGGAGTTGATTGAGTCGGTTGCAAGCAAGGTTGACCTTCCTCGCGCGTTGGCAGAGAAGGTCGTTAACGTTCTCTTTGATGACATTGTTGCAGCTTTGCGCCAGGGCGAGAAGGTGAATATCTCAGGATTTGGGACTTTTGCAGTTTCAACAAGAAAGGCGAGAACAGGTAGAAATCCGAAAACTGGAGAGACGATTGAGATTGCCGCATCCCGTTCGGCAAAGTTTAAAGCAGGGAAACAGTTGCGAGATTCGCTCAACGCAGCCACATAAGGAACCGACCTGAGTTTGGCACGGCGTTTTGGGAATCCGGACGGGCTGCGGTCTGGGTGATGCGGGCGGTTAGCTCAGCGGGAGAGCATCGGCCTTACAAGCCGGGGGTCATCCGTTCAAATCGGATACCGCCCAGGTTGAGCTGGGGTGAATGTTTGCGGAATGGCTATTTGGGGTGGTAGTTCAGCACGGTTAGAACGCCGGCCTGTCACGTCGGAGGTCGCGGGTTCAAGTCCCGTCCACCCCGTTTTCCATCTTAAGATGTTGCCGCAAAAAAGACGCTCTAGAAGAAGGATAGATGGTTTATGCGCAAGACCATGGTGGTTTCGGAAGAGACAGCGTTAGCGCAAAGGGGCTGGGTCCTGATCGACGCCAAAGACCAAATATTGGGCCGTGTGGCGAGCTTGGCAGCCCAGCTCGTGCGAGGGAAGCATAAACCCATTTTTCAGCCGTGGACTGATGCCGGGGATTTTGTAGTCATAATCAACGCGGGAGAGGTTCGACTGACTGGGGGGAAGTGGCGCAAGAAAGAGTATGTGCGACACACCGGTTATCCAGGTGGCGTGCGGGTGCGAACAGCGCTGGAACAGAAGCTGCTCAAGCCGGAGGAGATGTTGCGTTGTGCCATTGAGGGGATGTTGCCGAAAAACCGCTTGGGGCACCAGTTGGCCTCGAAGGTGAAAATTTATGCTGGTCCGACCCACCCTCATGAGGCGCAGAAACCTGTGCCCTTGGCGGTGGCTGTAAAAAAGAAGGTGGTGCAATGAGCGACTTGGAGCGTTATGCGGCAACAGGTCGGCGGAAAACCGCGGTTGCCCGAGTCCTATTGGTTCCGGGGCAAGGTAGCGTGGTTGTCAACGGGCGGCCGTGGGAGCAGTACTTTCCCCGCCCGACATCCCGAATGATTATCTTGCAGCCATTTGAGTTAACCGAGACTGCGGGGCAGTTTGACGTGATTGCGAATGTGCGGGGAGGAGGTCTGGCGGCACAGGCCGAGGCAGTTCGACACGGTGTGACACGGGCTTTGCTTGCTTACAATCACGATCTTCGCCCAGCTTTAAAGAAAGCAGGCTTCATCAGGCGAGACCCCCGCGAGGTAGAGCGGAAGAAGTACGGTCGCCACAAGGCGAGGAAACGTCCTCAGTACTCTAAGCGGTGAAGCACCGCTGACGATGAAGGAAACAAACTATCCTTTATCGTATCAGAAAAGCAAGACCGGCTCCTGCGTAGGTTAGGTTTGTTAGCCAAGCGGCAACCGGTGCTGGGAGTGCCCCGGCATGGCCCAGAGACGAGGCGGCACCGGTCATGAGCCAATAACCGAACCCAATTAACGCACTTGCGGCCACACTGGTAGCAAACTGTGTGGGCTGCCTTGCTTGGATATGCAGTGGCAAAAGAGCGAGTACGAGTACTAGTGGAGCGAAGGGAAGGGCAGTTCTCAAGTAAAACTCCACGGAGATTCGCGTTGCAGGTAGGCCGAGGCTTCTTAGCGTAGTGTATTGCCGCCATAGATCGGCGAGAGACAGTTCTTCCGGTTCTCTTTGAACCTCCGCGAATTCCTCGAACCGAGTGGGTAATTTGAGGTAGATCTCGCCTTCAGCCGCTGCGCCATGACCCTCGGTCCTGGAAAAGAGCACACGGCTTTGTTCGCGTGAAACAGTCCATTCTGTTCCCGTCCAACGGACCTCCGGAAAGTAGCGGATCCGCAAGAGTGAGAAATCGCTCGCGAACTCATATAGAGTAACCCCGAGAAGGGTTTGGTTGGAACGATCAACGTAGGAAACGTGGTAAATCCCTTGCGGGCCCCGGAGCCAGATCTCTCGCTCGGCAATGATCTTTTTGCGGTCGCGCTTCTTGATGTCGCGAAGGTTGATTTCTTGTGCAGCACGAGTGCTAGGGGGCACGATGAATTCGGCGAAGAGGAGGTTGCCGAAGCAGAGTAGGGTTGTGGCGGTTAAGAAGGGCTGAGCGATGCGCCCAGGACTCAACCCTGCACTCATGAGCGCAACAATTTCGCGATGGCGCCGGTGGCGAATCAGCGCGAGGACGACGGCAATACTCGCAGCTGCGGGGATCGTTTGATGGACGACGAGAGGAAGTTTGTAAAGGAAATACCAACCAACTGTGGATACGGTGACGTCGTGTTGCAGAATCACGCCTAGGCGCTCGATTAGATCGACCACGATGTACAAGATCGAGGCTCCGAGCAGGGTCACGAACAGAGCCGCGAAATATTCAACGACTAGTAGTTTGAAGATCGTAGACCCCATCATCAGCCTAGCGAGCCGCTCACGGGCAGAGCGTTGGCTTGATCTCGGCAGGTGAGAAACGCTCTTGACGTTCTAGGCGCAGAGCCGCGCCCGGCGCTCCGCAACGGGTGGTGCTTGCGAACAAGTAAACTCATCTTAGGTGACCTGTAACATCTATTGGCTCGCAGGCGAGCTGCAAGGTCCATTCCACCAGACAGGCAATATGTAGCGGCACTCAACGAGGGAGTCCCTAAACTTCACTCTGACTGCCGGCTTAGCTTCGATAGGTGTGCCTGTTGAGCGATGCCAGCTCTTTGCGTGTGAGGCCCTGTCGTCCCCTAGCCAGAGCGGCTGCAATGCATGTACGGATGTTTCCGCTGGCAGGCCCGAGAAAGACGTATCCGGCACTGAGTGCCAAGTTCGGTAGCCAAGCGATACTCGCTGCCAGTGGCCACGAGATCCCCTGCTCAGCAACCGACTCTGCCACGCCACTCAAGGTGTAGTAGGTCAAGAAGCAAAGGGTGGATATGGCGATTCCAGCCGTTGGCGAGAGTTGCCACCGCAGCGAACAAGTGAGTGCCAGAAGGACAAGTACAAAGCAGCTTGCCGGGAGTGCAAAACGGCTGCTGAGCTCTAGGGCCCGTGTCGGAGTGGTTTTATCCCACGGCTGTTTACGAATGCTGTCCAGTAAATCCAGAGATTGTGTCGATTTTAGGTCGATGTTGGCGAGGGTTGAGCTAGAGGTTGCTTGGTTCATGGCCTCAGAGAGATTCCAATCAAACGTCTCAAATGTGCTGAATTCGTAGGCCTCAGTACGACCCTTCCAATTAAACACGGTGCCATCTTCCAAGCGTAGTATGGTACCGGGTTGGGCGGAACCGTCAGCCGAGACGATGTAGCCATTTTTTGCGGTAATCGCTGTCCACCTCCCTGGCGTCCGTTGGTCAACAACGAACACCCCAAGGAGCGTTTTTCCTCGGTCACGAATCTGTTCTGCATAGAGAACGAGACCGGGAATCTGGTTAAAAAATACTTGCTCCTCGATTGCAGCCGTCGCTCGACTGAGTGATAGGGTCGTGAAGTATTCTGTGGTTGCTTGGCGTGTCAGGGGGCGGAGCCCTAACGAAATTACGGATGTACACAAAGCTGCGAATGCGCCGAGGAGCAACAGAGGTCGTAAAAGCAGCCTCGGATTCAGCCCACTCGCTTGCGCGCCGAGGAGCTCGCCGTCTGAGGTCATGCGACCTAGCGCTAGAAACGTGCCGAGCATGGCGCCCATTGGAACAGAGTATTCAAGAAACGAGGGAGCGAGTAATAGGAGAAGATAGGTAACTTCGGCTAAGCCTAAGCCGCGGTTGATTAATAAGCTCATTATCTTTACCAACCGGCCAACCAGTAAGAGAGCGGCCGAGAGCGTAATGCTTGCTATGGTCGGAAAGAGAAGCTGCCGGAAGACATATTTTTGAAAGAGCGCCACGACCCAAAAACGTTAGCCCGCTCCCATCGTAAAGGAAACCCAAGAGCGGAGGAGCCGTATTGGCTCTACCCTGGTCACGCATTGGATGCGTGGCTTGACGCTTGGCCTTCGCGAATCGCCGAACTGCAAGTAGTATTGCCGGTGTACCCGAAGGTGGAGCACTTGGTTCAACGCGCGGAGGCCAAAGGGGTGCGTGTTCGCGCGATTGCTAGGGCTACTGGCGGAATGGGCGGAGATCTCCTCCAATCAGGAGCCCGTGCGAAGCTCAAGCCGTTTCCCTACCGGGACTTAGAGGAGCTGCTGGATGAGGACGGTGCGGGGCTCATCGTCGTTCTCGACCACGTTTTTGATCCCCGGAATTTGGGGGCAGCTGTGCGAGCAGCACTTGCTGCGGGATCTCGTGGGGTCGTGATTCCAAAGGATCGCGCAGCACAGGTAACTCCTGCTGTCGAAGTAGCAGCCGCGGGTGCGTGTGCTCATCTGCCGATTGCGCGGGTGGTTAACGTCAGGCGGGCACTGGACAGCATTCGTGCCATGGACTTTTGGGTTGTGGCGTTAGATCAGCGTGCAGAAGCGAACTTGTTCCGATCCTCCTTGCCCTCACGGCTCGCTCTAGTCGTGGGAGGTGAGGAGGGGCTGTCCCGGCTGGTCCACGAAAGCGTGGATCAAACGGTGCGCATTCCCACGGACCCACGGGTAGAGTCGCTCAATCTTGCGGTGGCCATGAGCATCGCGTGCTTTTGGTGGTCTAAGGACTACCAGCCGTGGTCTTGACACCTGAGAGTGTGTCGGATACACAGGTCGCTTTGCATTTTCCAGAGCCAGGCGTGGTGTCAGGAGGTCCGGATTTGAGGATGCATTTGGAACAAGGAGGCCGATGTAGCTCAACTGGAAGAGCAACTGACTTGTAATCAGTAGGTTGCCAGTTCGAGTCTGGCCATCGGCTCTCGATGCTCAGGGAGAGGTACCCGAGTGGCCAAAGGGAGCAGACTGTAAATCTGCCGGCGTTAGCCTTCGGAGGTTCGAATCCTCCCCTCTCCATGCTAGCTTTCAAAGTTCGTCAGAAGCACAGCGGGAAATAGAACGCGTCATGGTAGGAACAGGCGGGAGTAGCTCAGTTGGCAGAGCATCAGCCTTCCAAGCTGAGGGTCGCGGGTTCGAATCCCGTTTCCCGCTCTTTCCGTTTGTTTCGGTGCCGCTGCGGAGGCGTTTGCTGCCCAGGTAGCTCAGTTGGTTAGAGCACCTCCTTGGTAAGGAGGAGGTCGGCGGTTCGATTCCGCTCCTGGGCTTGCCTGGGAGGTGGGGTTTTCGAGACGATTCCCTTCGGGACTTTCAAACGTTTCAAGTCAAGGAGACAGTGATGGCGAAGCAGAAGTTTGAGCGGAAGAAGCCGCATGTGAATGTGGGGACGATTGGGCACATAGATCATGGGAAGACGACGTTGACGGCGGCGATTACGCGGGTATTGGCGGCGCAGGGGTTAGCGCAG